>JBJTPO010000685.1:0-1466 GCA_046075145.1 Planctomycetota bacterium | reverse complement strand
GCCTACGGTGTCGGTGAGGGCTTTGCCAGCGGGGCGCCGCTGCGGCCGAGCGGCTACAATCCCCGAGCGGGTTCCGGCCCGTTCGCCCTTCCCATCGCCCACCCCACATCGTGCCGACCGTGTCGCTCAGGGACCCCTACGCCAACGGACGCTTCGGGCTCTCGTTCGAGCTTTTTCCCCCCAAGAGCCCGGAGTCGGAAGCGGCGATGTGGCGCACCGTCGCCGAGTTGATGGCCTACGCGCCGGCCCTCGTCACCTGCACCTACGGGGCCGGCGGCTCCACCCGCGGCACCACGCTCGACGTGCTCCGCGGCCTGCGGGAAAGGCACGACGTGGCCGTGGCCAGCCACCTCACCTGCGTCGGCAGCACGGTGGACGAACTGCGCAGCTATCTGCGGGAGGCGATCGGCATCGGCGTGGCCGCGATCGTTGCGCTCCGCGGCGATCCGCCCAAGGGAGAGACGGCGTTCACGCAGGCCGAGGGCGGGCTGCGATATGCGTCGGAGCTCGTGGCGCTGATCCGGGCGGAGTTTCCCGACCTCGGCATCCTCGTGGCCGGATACCCGGAGACCCATCAGGAGGCCGTGAGTCCCGGGGCCGACCTCGACAATCTCGCGCGGAAGGTGGCGGCCGGCGGCGACGTCGTCGTGACCCAGCTTTTCTACGACAACGCCGACTTCTTCCGATTTCGCGACCGCTGCCAGACGCTGGGCATCGATCGACCGATCGTGCCGGGCGTGATGCCCGTGACCAACTACGCCCAGATCCGCCGGATCGCCACCCTTTGCAAGGCCCGGCTGCCCGGCGCGTTCACGCGGGCCTTCGAGGCGGCCGGCGACGACGAGGCCGCGCAGTTCGAGGCGGGCGTCGCGTACGCGGCCAAGCAGGTGGAGGAACTCGTGGCCGGCGGCGTTCCGGGGATGCACTTCTACGTGCTCAACAAGTCGCCGGCCACCATCCGCGTGCTCGAGCACGTCGGCCTGCGGCCGGGCTAGCGTCACGCCCGGCGGGGTATCCTTGCCCCCGGCGGGCTTGGCGGCCCTCCGGTCTTTGGCCGCGGCCGCCGGCCGCACGTCCGGGCGGCCGTGTTCGTGCGCTGCGTGGCGCGCGGCGTTTGTTCAGGCGAACCGTTTGCCATGGCGGGCTTTCGCTGGCCAGTGAAACGTTGGACTGCTCAGGGTCACCCGTGGCAATCGAGCGACCGGAGGGCAGGATGCCCGAAGGAAGCGTCCGGCGAGACGGCACGGGTGACCCCGAGCCCTGCGCCAAAGGCTCACCGCGGTGGGCGGTCGTCGTCCATCGTGCGGATGTACTGCCGCAGCAGCTCCAGCTTTCCCGCCGCCGTTGCCCTCCGGGCTCGTCGGCTCGCGCCTGCAGCGATCCAGATCGCTACAGGCCACGCGCGCGGGGTTCGCCCTCCAGGCTTACCGCGGTGGGCGGTCGTCGTCCATCGTGCGGATGTACTG
>JBJTPO010000684.1:0-12223 GCA_046075145.1 Planctomycetota bacterium | reverse complement strand
GTGAACGCCCGGAGCTGGTGAAGGCACCGAACGAGAAGTTGCCGCTGTATCTCCGCAAGCGGTACGGGTGCTACCGCGCTCGAATCCTGGGCCGGGAATGGGTTCTGGCCATTGAGACCGCGCACGAGGATGCGACGCCAGCCGCAACCTACGCGACGCATGCGGAAGTCATCGCAGGCGACCTGGGGAAGCCAACGGTTCTCGTGCTTCCCGGCCTTCAGTCGCGGACACGCCAGAAGCTCATTCAGCTTCGGGTGCCCTTCATCGTCCCTGAACGCCAGACGTTTCTGCCCCTCGCACTCGTTGATCTGCGGGAGCGACAAAGCCTCCAGCGCAGGCCAGCCACGAAGCGACTCACACCAGCCGCACAGGTCGTCTTGCTCTACCATCTCGAGCGGGAGAACCTCGATGGCTGGCCCCTCAGACGCATCGCCCTGGCAACCGGCTATTCGCCGATCATGCTCTCGAAGGTAAAGGCCGAGTTCGAGGCAACGGGGCTGTGTCACGCCCGAAAGACCGGCCGGATGATTTCGCTTGCGTTCCGTTTCGCCGGCCGCGAACTGTGGGACAAGGCCCTACCCTGGCTTGCCACACCTCTACGAACTTCCCACTACGCACAATGGGACAAGCCTCCCACTAAAGCCTTGGTCGCCGGGATAACGGCCCTCTGTCGAACCACAAAAATCGCGGATGACCGCATTCCGACGTTCTGCATGGCCGCCCCTGCCGTCCGTGAAGCAGTCGATGACCGGAAAATCCGGATCGTGCCCGAATCGGACGAGGCCAACGGCAAAATCGAGGCTTGGTCGTACGATCCCCGCGTGTTGACCGATCGCGACATCGCCGATCCACTGTCGGTGTACCTCACGTTGCGTGAAGTGCCCGACGAGCGGGTGCAGGAACAACTCGAAACACTCTTGAAACGGGCTTCATGGTCGTAGGCTTGGAGCTTTTCTGCGACCGCGTCCTGCTCCGGTCGACGGAACCCTCGCGATGACAAATCGCCCCGTTGTGGATTTGCCGGCTGCATCCGACACAACGACGCGGACGTCCTGGCCGAGCTTTGTCAAAAACGTGAGCATTTTTTCCGTCGAGAACCCCTCGGCGTAACCGCGAAGAAGCCGCGATGCCTTGGGCTGGGGGATTCCTAGCCGCAGCGCCGCCTGCGTCACGTTGAGCCCCAGCGCTTTCACGCGGTCGTGAATCTGCAGGGCAAGCCTGGCCTTCGTCAGTTCCTCCTCGGGCGAATCAAGTCCGAGATCCCGAAACACATTGCCTGAGCCAATCGCAAACTTTGCGTTGTCATGTCTTGTCTTCGTCATCGCTTCCGTCTCACGCAGACCCTGCCATAACAGATATATCCTTTTGGGTATATCCGATCCAGCTTCCCAGCCTGACGGCGAAACACATTCAGTCATGCAACTGCCCGGTCATCCTAGAATCAGCGTGCTGAAGCAGGCTTTCGCGACCGCTCCAGTCGAGCCTGCCATTCAGCTGCATTCTTCAGGGCAGCCAGCTTTCCGAAATCAAATTTCGACAATGGGTTCAGGGTACTCCGCAACCCCGCAAGCTCCCGCGGCGACCGCCTCAACTGCTGCCCTATCGCCCCCAGCATGGCGCGCACCCTCGGCGGCTCGGACGCTGCCACCCGGCAGAGCCTGACAAAGCGCCCTGGCTTCTTGACGACCGCCAACAGCCGCCTTGCGGTTTCATCGGCCGAAAGCTCACTGGTTGAGCCGCGCTGCCGCAAAACCTCCAGGATCGCCGCGCCCTCGGCATCGAGCAAGTTCCACGACTCCGGCCGCCGGGTACGAATAATGGTTTGCTTGCCCACGATCAGACGGGGCAGGCTGCCACCGGTCGTGGCGATTTCGGGGCGGGATGGCTGCTGCGTCGTGAGCCCAAGCATGCTGGCTGCGGCATACCCCGACGGAAAAATCTTCCGGCCAGCAATCGGCAGACTCTGCATCATCGCCGGGCTTGGCAGGCTGGGGCCGAATGCCGTCTCCCGGCTGCGGTAGTACAGGCCTTTTCCTAGCCGCCGCACGACTCCCTGCCGGGAAAGTCGCGACAGTGCCTTGGCGATTGCCTGAGCGGTCCATGGCCGGTCGGCACTCTGAAAATCACTGGCTCGCCACCGTCGCTCGCCATCCCCCTCGATCCGAGCCCGAATGCGGCCCACGATTGATCGCTGGCGGATTCCGGCGGTGGCAGCACGAGCACTCATACGGATACTTTCGGCTCGCCCCGCCCATTTGTCACGTTTTATTGCAAGAAAACTTGACTCCTGAAATCAGTGGGCGGCTCGATGACGGCTGCGAAACAAGGATTCTTCGAGAGCTGAGGTTCGCGGACTCGGGCGGCTTCTACGAGCCCGAGGGCATGTCGAAGGATCGCCGAGAGTTCTCTGGCGGCAGGCATCGTGAAGCCGCCGAGCGCACACCTGGCACTCCGGGCCTTGGCTGCGGCAGCCCGTCACCGCGGCTTCGGGCCCCTTCCCGGCAGTTGCTCAGCCCAGGTGGCGAGCGGGTCATAGGCGTGGGCGACGCCCGTCGCCCACTCGATCCACTCGGCCGCTTCCTGCCGTGCTCCCTCGGGGAGCGGTCGCTCCTCCGCGAGTTGCCGAACGGCCTCGATGAACTCCCGGAGATCCCCGCATCGCTTCCATAGCCGCGCCCGCTTGAACAGGGCTATCTCTCGCCTCTTCTTCGCTGCCGCGAGCCGAGCCGCCTCCTTGGCCCGCTCCTCAGCCTCCCATTCGGCCTGCCGCTCGGCCTCGCGCCGCCGCTCCTCCGCTTCCCATTCCGCCTTCTTCCGTCAGGCGGCATCGATCGCCTTGAGCATCTGTGCCGGGATGTCCCCGATCCGATCCTCGATCGTTGATCGCTTGCCGTCGCGAACGACCTTCGGCGCCCAAGAACCGAAGCCTTCGACCTCGAGTTGAATGCGTCCCGACGGGTCGTACTCCGTACGCATCCGGTGATAAAACGTGTCCATCCGCTGAACCATCACCGAGGGCTCCCGAATCCTGAAGCCGAATTCGTGGCCATAGCCACGGATGACCGTAGCATTCGAGTGATAGCGGCCTTCCTTCTCAATCGTGTAGCCCCGCACGAGCAATCCCTTGAGCAGGGCATTCATGATTCGCATCGCCCGGTCGACGAAAGACTTGCTCACCGATACGTGCAGCGTCGGCTCATCCGGCCACTTGCCGCTGTGAAGCGCCTCCTTGGTGCGAGCCACGATTGGCAGCGGTGAACGAAGCGCCGCCGGCACGGCAAGCCGCTCTCGCTGAAGCTCCTTCTGGTAGAGAGCCTCGATCTCCGGATCGAAGAACTCCGACTTCTGGATAGTCGGCTCCGGCTGTGCGAACTGAATCGTCGCGAGGCTGGAATCGCTACACACGGGAAGCGGCGTGACCTTCGGCTTTCCCCCGGCAGTCTTCCGTGCCCAGTACCCGAGATAAGGCTTCGGGATCTTGTACCTCTTGCAAAGCTTGGCGAGCCCGACGTCGGACAGGCCGAACTCCTTGCAGAGGTGCACTGTCGGCGTCTGCCAAACCCGCTCGTAGAGCTGCTCGCGGGTCAGGGTGATCACAGTCATCTGAGTGGCCCTTTAGCCCCACGACACCATGTCCGGGTTCACGCGATAACCGCATCGGTCGCAGGTCGGGTGCTCGTTCGTCACCCGGCCTTCATCACAGTGCGGGCACACATCCGAATCAAGCAGCACTTTGCAACCCTGGCCTAGCGTAAGACCACAGGACGGGCAGCGTGGATGTTCAAACTTGAAGTCCCAGTAGCCCCAACACTTCGGGCAGTGGTCGTGCGGCACGACATGAATGTCGCCCTCGCACAGATACCGCTGGGCCGATGAGTCACCCCATATGCGGTACGGAACAGCCCCGTCCGTCGTCGAGAATCCGGTCGTGAGCAGCGGTAACGTCTGCTCACGGTCCCGGTCGAAGACATCGACGACGATCTGGAGTGACGCCGAATACCGTGGCCCCAAAACCTTCCCCAGCCGTTCCAGTGCGTCGCGTAGATCCTTGAAGCCGGCTGAGTCGAGTTTGTCATCGACGATATTCGCGATCTTGTCGATGACTTCCTCTGCAGCCGCAAAGGTATTCGGGTTCATGTGTTCGTCTCCGGGTTTCGGATCGAATATCGCAGAACCGCCGCGGGCGAGGAATCGTTCTACGAAAAACCGGTCGCCAGGCTCATGGCGTGCCGAGAGGCTCCACGCACTTCTCGTTGTCGGCCCTTACGTTGTTGATGAGCGTGCTGACCGGATAGGCCGTCATTTCGTCGGGGTGAAACGGCCGGAGCAGCCTCGACAGCTTTTCCACATCGTGTACGGCTGGATCGAGCCAGGCTGCGAAACTCTCGGGCGGGATCACGACCGGCATTCGCTCGTGGATCGCCATCATCGGCTCATTGGCGTCAGTGGTCAGGATCGTGCAGGACTCGATGGGTTCGCCCTGCTTGTCCCAGCGGTCCCATAGGCCGGCGATCCCGAAGGGGTGCCCAGACTTCAGCCTGATGTAGTAGGGCTGCTTCTTGCCGTTCCGTGCCTGCCACTCGTAGAAGCCGTCTGCCACGATCAGGCACCTGCGGGCCCTGAAGCTCGAGCGGAACGCTGGCTTCGTCGCGGCAGTCTCGGAGCGGGCGTTCGCCATCCGGTTGCCGATCTCTGGGTCGTCTGCCCAGAACGGGATGAGACCCCAGTTCAGGGCCACGAGTTCCCGCTGGTGGCTGCCTGGTTTCTCGCGGACTGCCAGCACGAGCTGTGACGGGGCGATATTGAACCGCTCAGGCACCGTGGGCGGAACTCGGACGCCGAACGTCTCCGCGATGATTTCAGCCCGCGACCTAAGGGTGTATCGGCCGCACATGGGAGAAGTTTGCCTGTAAGCTCGTCAGTTCAAAGCCTGGCCGAGAGAATCATAGGCGTCCCACCAATCGCATGAGTTCACTCCCGAGGAGCTAGCCATGACCGCGACCAGAATCCCCCTGCTGGTGGCCGTGCTTTTCATGCAGGCGACTGCGGAGAGATCGCTTCTGCCGCTTCTGCACTTCACTGGCTCTGAAGCGGCTGAGAAATGGCAGGCCGTGAACGACGGTGTCATGGGTGGTGTTTCGGATGGCCGGTTCAAGGTCACACCCGAGAAAACCCTCGAGTTCTTCGGCAACCTATCGCTGGAAAACAATGGCGGCTTCGCGTCCATCCGGACGAAGCCCGCGGACTTCGATATCAAAGCCGGGGACACCCTCGTCATCCGGGTGAAAGGTGACGGCCGGGAATATGTGCTGAACATCTACACGAAGAGCCGCCGCATGGCCTTCTCGTACCGGGCACCGCTGCCGACCACCAAAGACGAGTGGCGAGAGGTAGAGATCTCGTTGGCGGATTTCATTCCCACGGCCTTTGGCAGGCGGGTTCAGGGCATGGGACCGGTCGAGCCAGACCAGATCAACGGAGTCGGCGTCATGCTCAGCGACAAAAAACCTGGAAAGTTCCAGATGCAGGTCGAGTGGGTGAAAGTCGTACGGGCGAAGAAATAGTTGGCCGCCGTTTCAGCCAGGCGCCACGGGCAATACCGCGCTCAGGCTATCGGGCCAGCACCGCCGCAAGCGTAACGCCGGCCAATGCCAGAGCACCCCAGAGGCCCAGTGCGACCAAGCAGCCTCGCGTCGTCCGGTTGTAGACCCGGTTGTAGGCGGCCCTTCTGGGACTCGTCAGCCAGCCCCAGCCCCGGGGTGCCTTCAGTCCAAGACTGTTTCGGACGTTCCGCTTCAGGCTCGTCCTGGCGGAGATGCCTTTCCGGAGAGACGGGACTCTGAAACCGAAGCGGACCATTGGGCATCTCTTCAATTCAACGATCAGTCAGAACGCGAACCGCGGGCCGCTCATCGGCATCAAACGCTGATGCCCGCCTTTTCGAGCGTGGCCTTGGCGACGCCTGCCTCCGAGGAATTGGGAAACCGAAGAACAACTTCCCGAAGGACTGAGACTGCATCCTGCCGCTTGCCCTGCTTGATGAGATCCCGAGCCTGCTGCAGGAGTGACTCTGGTTGCTCCGTTACCGGATCTCCCACGGAATAGTCGTCGTATTCGTACGTCGATGGAGCAGCCGGTGCCGGGGCGAATGCGACTGGTGCGGATTGCACCATCGGGCTGCCATTCGTTGACGGGGCAGGTATCGGCCTGGGAGCAGACGCAGGAGCAGCGCCAGTGCTTGCGAGCACTCTATCGCGAATGATCTTCACGACCTGGAGCGCTCGCTCAAGATCAAGGGGGACGCCCTCGATGACGTTCGGCTTGAGCGAAAGCAGGACAGGCGGGCCTCCTTGCGTATAGATGCTGACGAAGAATCGCTTGTTGATCGCGTACAGCCAGATGAACAAAGCCGCCAGTGCTCCAAACACCAGGAGCGTCAGGGCAAACCTGTAGAGCCCCTCATTCCACAGCACCCCAAGGCCGCCAAACACCCCGACAACCAGGAACACAAACGCCACGAAAAGATAGCCAACGGGCTTCCGCACCCCTGCGGCCACCGATGAGATGGCTCGCAGCGGGACGGATTGGTTCTGCCGCCCAAATAAGCTGGTCGAGTTGCAACAGAGTTCATCAGGCGTGACCTTGAAATCCGTGATCGGGCTTATTCCGACGAGCGTCAGGAGAAACGAGATCACGCCCTGCTGTCGGCCGACAAGTTCGATGACGGGCTGCGGTTCCCCCGTAGCCGCCTCGTGAGCGACAAGTTTCTGAAGAACCAGCTTTGTCGTGCGACTGCCCAGCGCCGCCACCGCGCCAAAAAGCAGGAATCCTCCAGCCAACGCAAGCTCGATCGGACCTAAGCCGGCCATGTGTTCCTCTCCGACGCGGTGAACTCCTGTGGCGAGACGGGGGTGCCCTGCCCCCTGGCCCATCTCGTCGCAGTCGTGAGGCTGCGCCAGCTTTGAAAGCGAGCGACCCGCGACTGAGCCACGCAGCCTACGCCCCCTCCTGCGAGGTGGGCAAGGGCTTGTTTGGGGGTTATGCTGCGGCCGCCGAAGCGGGCGGCACATGTGTTTTTGCCGGGCTTTTATGAGCTCCGGGCGCCGCGGACCAAGGATGTCCCTCGGTCATGGTTTGCTTCGGGGTCACCTGAAGCGGACTGACCAATGGCTGACGACTGGTACTACACGCAGAACAACGAGCGAAGAGGCCCTGTGTCGCTTTCCAAACTCAAATCAATGGCCACCGATGGCTGGCTGGGGCCTGACGATCTGGTATGGCATGCCGAGATGGAAAGCTGGGTGCCGGCCCGAGATGCGGAAGGCCTATTCCCCAACTCGCTCGGACGCCTTTTTCACAAGACGATCGCCGGACTGCGTCCGCGTGCCCAAAGTGCCCCGAGTCGCTCTTCCGCGGACAACACCCCGCCCTCCTTGCCTGAAGCGACATCTCCACCAAAGAAGAGGCAAACGCATTCGATTGGATCAACGCCCGACTGGGGCGAGCTGTCACTGCGGCACCTCATTGCAGCCTGCGGCGGGTTTCTGGCGGCCCTCGGCATTGCATTCACAGTCATCGCTCAATCCCCGGTCGCTCTGGCATTCACGCTGAGCGGCCTCTTCATCGCGGCGGTTGGGCTCTCGGTCGAACTTGGCACACTGCTCGGCCAGGCCATCGAAAATATCGGCAAGGCATCCAAGGAGGCGGCCGACAGACGACTGCGGGCAAAGGAGCTGGCTATTGAAAAGCAGCGGCTCGACCTCGAGGCGGCCCGGCTCGCCCAAGAGCAGTCCGCACGCATGGCCCAGCCTGCTGCGGCTGCCGTGTTGCCCAACCACCCGGCTGGATACGTACCCGCAGGTCCGGGCCAAGTAGTGGTCCTGAACCAGCCGCCCGTGCAGCGATGGAGCCCGGGCTTGGCCGCCGTGCTGAGTTTCTTCCTGCCAGGCCTCGGGCAGGTCTACAAGGGCCAGGTCATCAACGGGATCGTCTGGTTCTTCTTTGTGTGCATGGGGTATGCGGCCCTGATTTTGCCGGGACTCGTGCTGCATTTCTTCTGCGTGCTCGGAGCCCTGAGCGGCAACCCGTGGACCGAGGGCAAGACAACGGTGGTGAGTCAGTAGCGCCGAAAAGAAGAACGCAATTGAGCCGGCTCTCCAATCCCTATGCCCAACCCGAATGTTTTCTCCCGAACGTATGTCGCCCTGATTGCTTTCTGATCCTCTTCACAAAGGAACCCCCTATGCTCCCCACTCGCCTGCCGCTCAACGCCCTGAACACGTTGATTGCCGATCACTGCCGCCTCACCTCCAATGAGAGTGACGAGTACACGCCACTGGAGATGCTCACTGGCTACTACAAGGACGGCGAATACGGCGGCATGCCGTTCGAAAATCCAGAGAGCGATGAGACTGACCCGATGACTCGCCTCGAAGCGGGCGAGCGATTGGCACTGCAACTGCATCTTGGAACGATCCAGGATGAGGCCACTTTTATCGACGGCCAGTCCTACGTAGCCACGGCAGTCGAGATCGATGAAAACGAGGACAACATGGACGAGGCCGCGATGTTCCCTGACGAGACAGGGTTCTTCGGACTGGGCATCTGGCTCGATGGTGACCGCCTTGCGCTCGAGCCGGTGCGGATCGGCGGCGACATGAACGGCAATGTGTGCATTACGAAGGCAACATTCCCGGGAAGCCTCATCGAGAGGGCCGCCAAGTACCTTCGCAAGCTCGAGGCAGAGAACTCGTCGTCCGCGTGAGATCGACTGACTCATGACCTTCCGTGCCGCCACAGAATGGGGGCGGAGGAGGTCGCCAGCGAGACGACCTAGCCCTTCCGCAGAGGAATCCCACTCCTCCTTGAATGGGGGGGCAAAAGGCAGTCCACTACCGTGAAATCAACTCTTACCAACCCCATATATGGCCATGGGTTACGTTCCCTGGAACTTCGCGATTCGCTCGGAAGCGGCGGTGCAAACCGATCCGTTCGAGGAAGAGTTTTTCATCGGCCCAAGCGACAGCGAACTGGATGACGGTCACGTCGCTTCGCTCGTTCGCGAATCGGTTCAAAACGCGATCGACGCGAGGGCTGGAACCGAGCCGGTTCGGGTGACCTTCGCACTCCATGAGGCGGGCGTTCGTCAGACCGGGGCCCTCCGCTATCTCGCCGGACTCGAGCCGCATCTGGCGGCTCTGAAGCCCCCGGTCCCCTGGCCATTGGACGGCCAGAGCGGCACCATCCGCTGGCTTGTCTACGAAGACTTTCACACGACGGGGCTTTGCGGCGATCCGGCGATTGTCGATGACCCCCCACAAGGCCACGACCGTCGTGAGGATTTCTACTGGTTCTGGCGAAATGTCGGACGCAGCGCGAAGACTGGCGAGAAGCTTGGCCGTTGGGGGCTCGGCAAAACGGTGTTTCCGTCGTCAAGCAACATCAACTGCATCATCGGCCTCACGCGACGCTCGGACGACGACCGCCTCCTGCTCATGGGGCAGGCGGTCCTCCGCAACCACACGATCCGCGGCAAGCGCTACCTGCCCTACGGACTGCTCAGCGACCCGGATGTCAACGGGTCGACGCCGATGCCGTTCGAGGGCGAAGCAGCAGCGTCCGAAGCTATCGAGGCTTTTCGCTTACGCCGCAACGGCGAGACCGGCCTCTCGCTCGTGGTGCCCTTCGTACGCGATGGCATTACCGCGGAAGCGATCGCCCGTAGCGTGTGCATCCACTTTTTCGTGCGCATTCTCCGCGGCGAACTCGTGGTGGAGACGATCGACGAGCGTGGCGGACGGTTCGAGATCACGGCTGACACGATCGACGACGTGGTCCGTCAAGTGCGGTGGGAACTGCCAGACGGCCAGCGGCGGGTGAGCCCTCCGCCCCTCGAACTGGCCCGCGTCGCCCTCGATCGCCTCGCCAGCGGGGCTGTTGACGCCACGCTAACGCCCGCTGGTGCTACGGGCACGGCTGCCTGGACGCGGGACATTCTCCCCAAGGCAATTGCCGAGCCGCTCGCCAAAGCCCTCTCCGCCGACGGTGGCCGCATCTGTGTGAAGGTTCCCCTCGTGCTGGAGCGGGCGTCTGGAGACCGCGTCGACACCCATTTTCATGTCGTGCTTCGGAGGCGGTCAGACGGCAAGGGCGAGGGGTGGTACGTCCGAGACGGCATGACGATCACGGCGGTGAACCGCAGAAAGCCCTCCGGCGGCGACTACGAAGGACTGCTGTTGGCGAGTGACCCGGTGATCTCCGGATTTCTCGGTGATGCCGAAGGGCCGGCACACGTCGAGTGGAGCAAGGAGGAGAAGCGGCTCTCTCGCAACTGGCGAACCTTCGCTCGGCGGCTTGGCTTCGTGACGAACGGCATCGTCTACCTGGCCGACATGCTCCGCGAGAACCAGCCCAAGGCTGCGTCGCTTGCACTCGCCAAGGTGTTTTCCGTTCGCCTGCCTGCCAAGCCGGAGGGCCCGACCAGCCCGACGGTCGACAAGCCAGAGGAGATCCCGGCCCGGAAAGACTGGTACGCAATCGGCCCCAAGGGCCACGGGTTCTCGATTCGGAGTGTTCCGAACGTGCCTCGGCCGCCGGTTAACAATCTTCGGGTCACGTTTGCCTACGACGTCAGCAGCGGCGACCCATTCCGCATCTGGAGTCCTTTTGACTTTGAACTGCGGCTCGGGCAAGCGAGCACGCTCAAGCTCAAGGGCACTGGCCTCAAGGCCAAGCTCCTCGCGGGCAACGAGGTGTTGCTGACGGATCTGGAAGAGACGTTCTCCTTCAGCGTCGAGGGATTCGACGCCGCCCGCGACGTGGTCGTTCGCACAGAGGTAGATGCACCGGTCGACGAGCCTGAGGAAGTGGAGGCTTAACCGTGCTCAAGAGAATCAACTACACCGACCGTCGCCGCATTCCGCGCAGCCAGATCGCGGTGAAAGTGGATCCGACCGATCCGGCTTCCTTCACGATTGATTTGCCCGCCGACCTGCTGTCAAACCCTGAAGCCGAAGTTGCGTATGTCGACATCACGTCGGCTGGCAGCTCGGAAGTGCTGCGGCACAAGCTTGTCTGGAATGGGAATGGCTTCGGCCGCGGCCCCTATCCGCTTGGTCGGCTTTCGTGGAAGAAGGCCATCTTTGATGTGAAGGTGGTCGAGGTCGTGGGTGACGACCCAGGGCGTATCCTGCGGCGAGCTTCGCGGATCAAGGCCGTGGGGGCGGGCGGCGACCCGAATGACGGTGCGACACACCAACTGCTCGCCACAATCCGCGAGCCACTCGGGGAGCAGGTGTGGGGCCTGAGATTTGGGGAGTCGGTCACGCTCGTGCTGAACGACTCGCTGTCGATGAGCGACGATCAGTTTCTCGGGAATCAGGCATTTGCTTCGCTCGTGTTCCCGGAGATCTGCCGCCGCGCCCTCGATTGGGCCGTCGTCACCGAGGGTGTGACACCGGGCGATCTCACGGCGGAAGACACCAACGCAGCCGCGCTCTGGATCCGCTTTGCCGCCGAGATCGCCCCGGACGCCCAATGCCCGATCACGCCCGTGGGAGGATGGTCTCCCCAGAACAGGAGCGACCTCGACGACTGGATCGACGAAGTGGTGACCTGCCTCTGCCGCCGCCACACGCTCTGTTCGTCCTTGGCGGCCGCTGGACCGGAGGCGTTCTCATGAGCACCCGTCAAGGAATCCTGCGAAGGTTCAACGATGCCGGGGTCGCGGAATTCGTACGGCGGATCGAGACGCTCCGCGCCGGCGGCATCGCTGAAATCGACGACGCCTTCGTCACCGACGCAAAGCTCACGGAGCCAATCGTCCCCGAGGTGCCGATGGAGCGGCCCGCGTTCAAGACAAAGAGGGATGCAGGGGCGTACCTGACCGAGCGCACCCGGGCGGCTCGCGCAGTCCACGGCGACGACGACCGCGGCTTGTGGACGTGGCTATCGGCTTGGCACTGGGACTCGGTATGCCCAGTGCGAAGTGACCGGGACCGCAAACCAGGAAGCCCCTTCAACTACGTTTTCGGCTTCGGAAATATCCAGAATTCGAAGAAGCATCTCCTGTTTGTAGCCACAAGTATTTACGAGATTGCCCCTGAGTCGCGACTTCTTCTTGACACGCCTGTGGAGACACTAACGCAGGTTGTGCAGGAGGTGAGTACTCGCGTTGTGCTCTTTCGACTGCAAGGGCTTTATGGATTGATGGATCTTCTTTACC
>JBJTPO010000683.1:0-3346 GCA_046075145.1 Planctomycetota bacterium | reverse complement strand
GCCGGCGGTCGCGGCCGAGGTGGAGCGGCTGCTCGCTGCGACCAGCGGCCTCGAACCAGGGCCGACGCTCAAGGATCTGGCCCGGCTGCCGCGGGTGTTCCAGGCCCGGCGGGTTTAGCGGAGGATAGCCGGGGCAATGGCACTTCCGCACCGGTCGCGTGGCTGATGGATGGCCGTTGAGCGGCGAGATCGAGGGTTGTGGCCGTCCGACGGCGTGTCCCGTGAGCTCCCTGCACCACCCCAGGTGGTCCCGACGGCGCGTGGTGTGTCTCCGGTAGGAGCCACGCCCCTCCCTCCGACACGCCACGCGGACTGTTTCCCGACTGTCTCATAAGCTCTGGTACAAAAACCGGGAAGGGGTCAGAGCCAAACTGCCCGAGTGCACCTTTTCCAGTGTCGTGTTCGTTTGGCCATTGGCCGGAGACCGTGACTGTGATGACTTTTGAAGAAATCCGCTTGGAAAAGGCTCGCATCGTCGAGCGATATGGCAACTGGATCAATCACAACATCCATCTTGGCTCTGACATTTTCACGATGGGGAAAGACATCAGTACCGGTGCCGAAGTGAAATTGACGCGCATCCTGCAAATGGTGGGAGATATTGCAGGTGGATCGCTAGAGCCGCTGCACGTTCTTGACCTGGCATGCCTGGAGGGCCTTTATGGTCTGGAGTTCGCACTCCACGGCGCCGAAGTTGTTGCCATCGAAGGTCGCGAACCCAACATCGAGAAAGCCAGATTTGCCCAGAGGGCGCTTGGGCTGGGGAACATCCGGTTTTTTCACGATGACGTCAGGCATGTCAGTGCGGCTCGGCATGGCACTTTTGACGTGGTTTTGTGCCTGGGGATTTTTTATCACCTGGACAAATGTGACATTCCGGCTTTCCTGAGCCGATTGGCAGAGGTGTGCAGGCGGTATCTGGTGATCGACACCCACCTCGCCCTGCAGGTTGACGATGTGATGGTGTTGCAAGGGCGGCACTATCCCGGGCAGGCGTATATCGAGCATGCGGTGGACTCAACCCCGGAACAAAGACTGGCCAGTCTTGGGTCTTCGCTCGACAATGTACGGAGTTTCTGGCCTGATCGGGCATCCTTTTTTGAACTGCTGTCGGGCGCTGGCTTTTCTTCGATTTACGAATGTCATCAGCCGCCAGTTGCAAAATATGTCCAGATGCGTGCGATTGGGCAGGCAGATCGCAACACATTCCTGGCCATCAAGGGGCAGTCCAGGGTTGCATATGCCTTGAAGCGTGACAACGATTTTTCTTCCTGACGCTTCTGAGCATGGCCGGCACGATCATTCTCGTTGTGGGCATGCCCAGCTACCGGCCCTGCATGGCGAACAACTCGCGTCGGCTAGAGCTGCCGGCCCGCGGCTCTAGCTGACGCGACCCATACCAACGCGACGGAGCACGGTGATGCAGTCGCCGAAGCGGGGAACTCCGATGCGAACCTGGCCGCCGGCCACATTGCCGAGCCACGTCGTCTCCTGGCGATTCACGACAAGCCCCGCCCGCTGGGCCCAGCGGCGGATGTCCCGGCGGGAGACTCGCGATCGCCAGCCGAAGTCCGTGGTCGACTCACGATTCCCCCGAAACCAACGCATCGCTGCAGAAACGCGATGATACCACTCGCGGCGACGGCCGGCGTGATGCACCACCGCCACGCCCCCAGGCCGAAGCACCCGCGCGATCTCGATGAGATACTGCTTGCACTCCCGCGGACCGACGTGCACGAGGCAGTCATAGCTCCACACTGCATCGACCTTGCCCGTGAGGTCGGCCGGCAGATCGGCTCCTCGCGAGACGTGCGTGCGAATGCGTCCTCGGCCCGCGAGCCTGGCGCGGCAGGCATCAAGGCAGTTTGGTGAGATGTCGCAGAGCACGAGCAGTCCTGCCTGCTCGACGAGCCACTGCGACCAGCGTCCGTGGCCCGGACCGATCTCCAAGATTGTGCCGCCGCGGGCAAGGAGCGGTTGGTAACGCGCCGTGATCCTGTCCTTCCAGTCGTCGTACGCGATATCGCATGCACGAGCCTGGCCATCCCACTCGTCGCCGTCTTTCGGCCAGGGGTCGCGCATGTCCCACTGCGCGAGATTGTCAACGATCGTGTTGTCGCCCCCCGCTCCCGCGTCGCCCCGAGCGGCTTCCGCCGCCCGCAGCCTCGCCTCCGCCGCCAGCCGCCACTGACACACCGGCTCGCCGAACTGCCGTTCCAGTTCGAGGAGCATCGGCAGCCAGCGAGCGGAGAGCTCCGCCTTCACCCGCGCGAGCTCCGGCCAGGCGACCGTGGCCCGCCCTACATTCCTCGGCGTGTCGACACCGGCATCTTCGTGCGGTCGCGATCGTGGCGGCCCGATGCCGAGGAAGCCGCAGGTGCGGGCGATCACGCCGGCAGGGTCACGGGCGATGTCGTCGTGAAAAAGCACGAGGAGGCGGCTCTCAGGAAGGTGCCGCCGCCAGAGTTCGAGCGTGCGGAGGTAGTCGGTGCGGAGCACGTTGGACGGGGTGTCGCACGCCCGCCGAAGCTCGGCCTCGGTCGGACGGGCAACCCCGGCCTGGCCCAGTTCGTGAACAGCCCCCGAGACCGACCGCGTGACCGGATCGCGGAGGATGAAGATGACTTTGAGGTGCGGCATCACTCGCATGATGTCGGCGACTTCGTTCTCACTGAGCGTCGCGTAGGCCGGGGTGAAGTCGCATGTGACGCGGTCGGCTGGCGCAGCCGCAAACATCGCCGCGTAGTTCTCCCACGAGTGGGCCGGTGGAAAGGCATGCCGAAGGAGCCGGCGGATTTCGTGCTCCCCGTGCGAGTCGTCCGTGCCGACCTCCGCGCGATCCCTCAGGGCGGCCAGCGCCTGCCGCTGCCGAAACCCACCCACGATCGGATCGCAGCCATCCCAGTCGAACTGGTGAAACTCCTTGATCTCGCAGGCCCAGACGCTGGGGTGCGACTGGAGCGCCGTATGGAGCCAGGTGGTGCCGGATCGCTGCGCGCCGATGCAGAGCACGTCGGGCAGTCGCGGTGGCCCGGCGAAGTCGTCCAGGTGCCCGATCGCGTCGCCGAGCCGCACGACCTCCGTCGCCGTCGGCAACGGTTCGACCGCCCCGTCACCTACCTGCAGGCCGAGGGCAACGATCGGCTGCCTCGCATTGAGGAGCACGGCCGCGAGCTCCTCGGCCCGCGCCACGAGCGGCACTGTTTCCCTGTCCGCAGGACCGCCCGCCAGAACCACGCGAAAGGTGCCCTGTTCGATCGATGCTCCAGCGGCCGACCCCTCGAACGGAAACCGGAACAGATACAGCCCCGCCGGCAGCAGCGAACCGTCGGACGTGGTCGCGGCC
>JBJTPO010000682.1:0-1688 GCA_046075145.1 Planctomycetota bacterium | reverse complement strand
GGCGGCAGTTCGCCGACCTGGCCGTGCTCGTGGAGAAGACCGGGGGCGAACGGGAACACGCGGCCTTCGGGCTGCTGGCCTCGCTGCTCGACGGTGATGCCGCCGCCGGAATCGATTAGGCTGGAGCGACAATGCCTGCCGATTCCGCCTTGCCCCTGCCCGCCGCCGTCGAGATCCGAACGCCGGCCCGCCTCCACATCGGGATGCTGGCCTTCGGCGTGCCGGGCGTGAGGTCGTTTGGCGGAGTGGGCATGATGACCGACCGGCCTGGCGTGCGTCTGCGCATGGAGCGGGCCAACCGGCTGGAGGCCCGCGGTCCGCATGCCGAGCGGGCCCTCACGTTCGCCCGCGCCTGCCTTCAAGCCTGGGGGCTCGGTGACGTGGGCTGCAGCCTGGAAGTGGCGTCGGCGCCCCCCGCGCACATCGGCCTTGGCAGTGGCACGCAGCTCGGCCTGGCGGTGGCCGCGGGCATGCGGCAGCTGTTTCGCCGGCCCGCGTCGGAGCCGGTCGCGACGGGCGCGTCTGAGGGTCCGGAGCCGCTCGCGGCCGAGGACCACGACTGGTTGTTCGACGTTCACGATGCGATCGAGTTGGCGCGGGTCGTGGGCCGTGGGCGGCGGTCGAGCGTGGGCGTGTATGGCTTCAGTCGTGGCGGGTTGATCCTCGAGGCGGGCCGGCTGCTGGCCGCCGACGGCACGAGCGAGGACGACGCCCGGCGCGAGTTCTCGCCGATGATCGCCCGGGCCAGACTGCCGGCGGCCTGGCGGTGCGTCGTGATCGCCGCCCGCGACGCGCTGGGGCTCTCCGGACCGGCCGAGCGGGAAGCCTTCGCGCGGCTGCCGCCCGTCGCTCCCGACGTGACGGCGGAACTCACCCGGATCGCGCTTTTGGAGCTCCTGCCCGCAGCGGTCGAGGGGAAGTTTCCAGAGTTCGCCGCCGCCGTACGGCGCTACGGCGAGGTGGCGGGTCGGCCGTTCGCGGCCGAGTCGGATCGGCTGCCGCACGCCGCGGCGACCGCGCAGTTGCTGGAACTGCTCTCCGAGCTGGGGGTGGAGGGAGCCGCGCAGAGCAGCTGGGGGCCGACCGTGATGGCCTGCTGCCCGTCGCTGGAGGCGGCCGGTAACCTCGCGGAGGCGCTCGACCGCCTCGGGATCGCCCGGCACCACGAGGTGGTGATCGCCCGCTTCGACTCCCAGGGGGCGGTGCTGCGGGAGTTCGAGTGACGCCTCAGGCCCGCTGCGGCTCGAGGCCGTAGTCGGCGATCACGCGGCGGAGCTTGTCGGCGTGGGCGGGCTCGAGGGGCACCAGCGGCAGGCGGACGTCGCCGGTGTCTCGGCCCATCATCGCCAGGGCCGCCTTGATCGGGATCGGGTTGCTCGCCAGCCCCAGGAGGTCGCGGCAGAGCGTGAACAGCTTCAGGTGGAGGCCGCGGGCGGCGGCCAGGTCGCCGGCGTCGAACGCATCGCAGAGGGCCTTCATGTCGGCCGGCACGAGGTTGCCCACCACCGAGATCACGCCCCGGCCGCCGATCGACATCAGCGGCAGCGTCATGCTGTCGTCGCCGGAGAGAAGCGTGAGGTCGGTGGCCGCCAGGATCTGCGAGGCCTGGTCGAGCGAGCCGGTGGCCTCCTTCACCATCTTGATCCCGGGCAGTTCCGCCAGGCGGATGATCGTCTCGGGCTCGATGT
>JBJTPO010000681.1:0-1548 GCA_046075145.1 Planctomycetota bacterium | reverse complement strand
CAAGGCCGCCAATCGCGTGGGCGTGACCCGCGGCACGCTCGAGTCGTAGGCAGGTTTTACGCCCGGCGGGCTTCGCGGCACTCCGGCCTTCGGCCGCTGCCGCCGGCCGCACCTCCGGGCGGCCGTGTTCGTGCGCGGAGTGGCGCGCGATGTCTTTGCAGACGAATCAATGCGGTGTCGCCTTCACGTTTCGGCCACCCCTCGCCTGCGTCCCAGACGGCGAGCAAGATCACACGCGCAACCCCGAGCCTGCTATGATGTCGCCATGACAACCGCCGCTGACCTCACCGCGAAGAAGTGCCTGCCCTGCGAAGGGGGCGTGCCGAAGCTCACGGTCGTTGAGGCCGAGGCCCATCGGGCCGCCGTGCCCGCCTGGAAGCTGACGCACGACGGCACGCGGATCCGCCGCGACTTCACGCTGCCCGACTTCCGCGCCGCCGTGAAGCTCGTCAACACCATCGCCGCCCTCGCTGAGCGGGAGCAGCACCACCCCGACCTGCACATCGAGGGCTACCGGAAGGCCTGGGCCGAGATCCACACCCACGCCATCGGCGGCCTCTCGGAAAACGACTTCATCCTCGCCGCCAAGATCGACGCGGTCGCCCCGCCGGCGTGACCCGGACTCAGCGGCGGAGCCAGCCCTGGAAAGGGTCGGTGATTCGCACCGTGAACAGCAACTCGGCCGCGGGCGGACCGGCTGACGGCTGACCGACACCCGCCTCGAGGCCGTAGAACCGACCGCCCACGTCCAGCGTGAGCCGGTCCGTGACGGCGTAGGCGACGCCGCCCCCGGCCTGCCAGCCGAAGGCCGTCACCCGGCTCGCCGCGGCGGGGCCGGTCGCATCGGCGTCGTGCGAATAGCCGCCCACGCCGAGCCCGCCGCCGGCGTAGACCGCGAGATGCTCGGCCACCTCCACGTCGCGCCAGAGATTCGCCATGGTGGTCCACTCGCCGCCTACCGCGGCCGGGGGATCGCCGGGGCCGCCCACCCGTCGCGGGCCCGAGAGCGCGGCCCGCTGCCTGCCCTCGACCTCCAGCCGCACGGCCCCCGCCCGCCGCGGCACCGCGACGCCGAGCGCGCCCTCGCCCGTCAACAGCGTGCCGCCGAACCCGCCGGCCTGGCCCCCGGACAACGACGAGCCGATCATGCCCGCGACGTAAGGCGTGCGGGAGTCGGCCGGCGGCGCGGCCTCGGCGGCCGGCTCCTCGGCGAGCGGCGGCGACCGGTCAAGCCAGCCGCGCGTAGGCAGCACGCCGTCGACGCCGGTGGTCTCGGCCGCAAGCGGCGAATCGCCCGTCGCGAACACGATCGCCAGCGACGCGACGGTGGCTGCGTGGCGGCTCATCGGGCGACCCTCCCTGGCCGGTGCCGCCGGGCTCTGCCCAACGGGTCGCGTTGCCCGCGACGAACCATGCTAGGCGGGGTGAGCAAGCGGCCCGGCGGTCACGGACGGTATCCGCGGAGAAAGCCGGGAGCGACGCCGGCGGACAGTCTGTGGCCACGGGTCAGCGGGCGCAGTAGTCGATCGCCCGGGCGATCTCGCTCTT
>JBJTPO010000680.1:0-2015 GCA_046075145.1 Planctomycetota bacterium | reverse complement strand
CCGAGACCCAGCACACCTGGCGGCCGGTGTTCATCGGCCGAATCCGGGCCGACGGCCAGGCGGATGTCGTCTGGAGCAGCCGCACACCCGTCCGCCCGATGCCGTTTCCGATCTCCCGCTCGCGTTCCGACTGGGAGCAGTTCGTCTCCGACCTCGCCCGGGGCTGGGGCGGCGCCTGGACGAATCCGGGGCCGACGGCCCG
This sequence comes from Planctomycetota bacterium, assembly GCA_046075145.1. Classification (GTDB taxonomy): domain Bacteria; phylum Planctomycetota; class Planctomycetia; order Pirellulales; family UBA1268; genus QWPN01. Next base: position 1,813 of record JBJTPO010000680.1, on the reverse strand, counting down.
ACCTGGAGGCACCCCATGAGCGACGCCTCGCAGGCGGCGGGCATCCGCCGCTCGATCGCCGGACGGCTGCTGTTCTGGTTCCTGGTGATCGCGCTGATCCCCTGTGCGATCCTGACGGCGATCACCGCCCGGATCGCGACCTCCGCGTTCGAGCGGGCGGTGCGCGACACGCTCGTGCAGACCGCGGCCGGCAAGGCGAGCGAACTCGAGGCCTACGCCGCCGAGCGGGTGCGGGACGGCGCCGCGCTGGCCCGCGGCCCGTCGCTCGTGCGGGCCGTCCGCGATCTCGCCTCGGCACCGGCCGGCAGCCCCGCCGCCCAGGACCAGGCCGACTACCTCGCCTACGCCGCCAAGGCCTTCCACTACGAGCAGCTGCTGCTGATCGATCCGGCGGGAAGGGTGCTGTTCTCGCTCGACCCCGCGATGCCGGTCGGCGCAACGCTGGCGACCGGACCGCTCGCCGAGTCGGAACTCGCGATCGGCTTCGAGCGGGCCAAGACCCTGCTCCAGTCGGACCTGGGCGGCTTCGATCGGTACGGTGCGACCGGCCTGCCGCTGGCCTTCGTCACCTGTCCGATCCTCGACGGCGGACGGCTCGCGGGCGTGCTCGCCCTCGGCCTCGATCCCCGGCGGATCTGGCAGACGCTCTCCGACTTCAGCGGTCTGGGCGAGACCGGCGAGATCGTGGCCGCCGAACTCGACGGCCAGGCCGTGCTCGTGACCACGCCCCTGCGACACGCCGACGATGCCGCCTTCCGACTGCGAATCCCGCTGGGGAGCGAGCAGGCGACCGCGATCCAGCAGGCGGCCGGGGGCACGCGGGGCTACGGGCCGCTGACCGACTATCGCGGCGTCGAGGGGGTCGGGGCCTGGTGCTACCTGCCGAGCTTCCGCTGGGGGCTGCTCGTCAAGCAGGACGCGGCCGAGGCCTACGCGCTCGTCCGCTTCCAGCGGCTGGCGATCATCGGGTTGTCGCTGGCCACGATCCTCGGGGTCACCCTCGCGGCCCTGGTCGTCGCCCGCACGATCTCCAGCCCGATCCGCACCGCCATGGCCGTGGCCGGGCAGGTGGCCGGCGGTGACCTGCGGGCGGCCGTCGACATCACCACCGACGACGAGACTGGCGCGCTCCTGGAGTCGATCGAGACCATGACTCGGGACCTGCGGGGTCTGATCGGCCGGATCCAGCACTCCTCCGTCGCCCTGATGAGCACCGCCACGGCGATCCAGGCGACGGCTAGCGAGCAGCAGCAGGTGATCAACGACTACGGCGCCTCGACCAGCCAGGCGGTGGCGGCGGTGAAGCAGATCTCCGTCACGAGCCAGGAGCTCGTGCGGACCATGACCGAGGTCAACGAGATGGCCGGCCGCACCGGCACGATGGCCGCCGACAGCCGCGCCGACCTCTCCGGCATGGACACGACCATGCGCACGCTCGCCGAGAGCACCTCGTCGTTCGGCACCAAGCTCGCCGCGATCAGCGAACGGGCCGCCAGCATCAACCTCGCCGTGACGACGATCACCAAGGTCGCCGACCAGACCAACCTGCTTTCGATCAACGCCGCCATCGAGGCCGAGAAGGCGGGCGAGTACGGGCTCGGGTTCCTGGTGGTGGCCCGCGAGATCCGCCGGCTCGCCGACCAGACGGCCGTGGCCTCACTCGACATCGAGCGGATGGTGAAGGAGATGCAGAACAGCGTCTCCGCGGGCGTGATGGAGATGGACAAGTTCGCGGAGCAGGTCCGCGCCGGCGTGCACGAGATCGGCGAAGTGTCGACGAAGCTCGGCGACATCATCGGCGCCGTGCAGGGCA
>JBJTPO010000679.1:0-3232 GCA_046075145.1 Planctomycetota bacterium | reverse complement strand
GGCGGTCCGGCGGCGAGCGCCTCGAGCACCGCATGCAGGCCGACGACCGTGTGCTCGTCGGCGTGTCGCAGAAACCGCGGGGGAAGCGGGGGAGCGGCGGCGGGCCCCGGGCGGCCGCGGAGGTCGGCGAGCGCCGAGACGCGGCACTCGACCAGGGCGTGGCCTGCGACCCGGCAGCCGGCTGGCGCGGCCGGCCCGCTGGACGACTGGTGGTTCATGGCGCTCCCCTGTGCGCTCCCGACGCCGGCGTCAGGCTGCCTGACGGCCGGCCTTGGCGGCGAGCTTCTCCTCGAGCACGTCGAGCATGTCGCCCACGGTCGCGATCCGCTCGAGGAGTTCCGTCTCGATTTGGATACCGAACCGGCTCTCGACGTGAAGCACGAGGCCGGCCATGTCGAGCGAGTCGAGATTGAGCCCTTCACGCAGCGAGGTTTTCTCGGCGAGTTGGGGATAGGTCTCACCGGTCTCCTTCTCGAGCAGTTCGAGCACGACGGCCGACAGTTCCTGACGGTTCATGGGCAAGCACTCTCCTCGGGCATGCGGGCGGGTGAAGCCGCCACGGGGAGCGGGAAGGTAGCGGAGGGGGACGAATGGGCGAAGACCAAAAACCGGGGGTAAACTCGGGACTTCCCGGGGAATGCCCGCCCCGCGGACCCCGGATCCGCCCCGATGCCTGCCACCCTCCGAAGGTGCCTTCGCCCGCTGGCCGGCCTCACGGCCGCCTACACCGGCCTGCTCGTGTTCGCCACCCACTACCCCAGGCCGGAGGAACTCCTCGGCCCAAATCCCCCGTCCGACAAGACGCTCCACGTTCTTGCGTACGGAGCCCTGGGCCTGCTGGCGACCGCGCTCCTGGCCGTGTCGGGGCGATGGTCGGCGCGACCCATCGCCGTCCTGGCGACGGGCCTGGCGATCTTCGCCGCGATCGACGAGGCCACCCAGCCGTGGTTCGGTCGGTTCGCCGAACCGCTTGACTGGGTCTACGACCTGGTCGGGCTGGCGGTCGGCATCGCGGCGATCGTGGCGTTGAACGCCACGATCAGGTCATCCCGCACCAGGCCCGGAGGGCGGGGTTAGCACCAGCCGACGGCGGTCGGCCAAGGCAAGGTCGGCAGGATGCCGAGCCTTGCCGGGGAGCTAGTAGTTCGGGGTCGGCGCCCGGTAGTCGGCGAGCCGCACGCTCCTGAACCATTCGATCGTGCGGGCGAGGCCCTCCCGCAGGGGCACGGTCGGCGCCCAGCCAAGATGCCGCTGGGCGAGCGTGATGTCGGGCCGGCGTCGCTCCGGATCGTCGACTGGCAGCGGCTTGTCGACGAGCGCTGATTTCGAGCCGGTCAGCTCGAGCGTCAGTTCGGCGAGTTGGCGGATCGTGAACTCGCCCGGGTTGCCGAGGTTGACCGGGCCGACGAAGTCGTCGGGGCCGTTCATCATCCGGATCATGCCCTCCACGAGGTCGTCGCGGTAGCAGAAGCTCCGCGTCTGACTCCCCGAGCCGAAGATCGTGATCGGCTCGCCGGCCAGCGCCTGGCGAATGAAGTTCGAGACCACGCGGCCGTCGAAGGGGTGCATCCGCGGGCCGTAGGTGTTGAAGATCCGCACGATCCGGATGTTCACGCGGTTGTGCCGGTGGTAGTCCATGAACAGCGTCTCGGCCGCCCGCTTGCCCTCGTCGTAGCAGGCCCGCGGGCCGATCGGGTTGACCGCGCCGCGGTAGCTCTCGGGCTGGGGGTGCACCTCGGGGTCGCCGTAGACCTCGCTGGTCGAGGCCTGGAGGATCTTGGCCCGGCAGCGACGGGCCATGCCGAGCAGGTTGATCGCCCCCATCACGGACGTCTTCATCGTCTTGATGGGGTTGTATTGGTAGTGGCCGGGGGCGGCGGGGCAGGCGAGGTTGTAGATCTCGTCCACCTCGAGCCAGAGCGGATGGATGATGTCGTGACGGATCAGCTCGAAGTTGGGCTGTTCGAGCAGGCCGGCGACGTTCGACTTCTGGCTGGTGAAAAAATTGTCGGCGCAGATCACGTCGTGCCCCTCGGCGACGAGCCGCTCGCAGAGGTGGCTGCCGAGAAACCCGGCTCCGCCGGTGACGAGGATCCGCTTGATGCTGGACATGGGCCGCGGTCCGGGTCGGGGCGGAGGCTCCACATGGGCTCCGCAGCGTGGTAGTGTACCGTCGCACCGGAGGTCCGCCGCGGACGCCGGACCACCTCCGGGGAAGCCCCGATGTCCACGCCCGTCAGCCGTCGCACCGTCCTCGCCGGCGCCGCCGCGCTCGGGGCCGGATCCTTCGTCACCACCGCCACCCAGGGAGCCGCCGCCATGGCCGACCGCAAGGGCCGGATCAAGCAGTCGATCGTGTTCTGGTGCTTCAACGTCGCCGGAGACAAGTGGGACATCGAAAAGACCTGCCAGATCGCCAAGGGGCTGGGTGTCCCGTCGATCGAGCTGGCCGACCCCACGGCCTGGCCGACCATCAAGAAGCACGGCCTGACCTGCGCGATCGCCCCCAATGGGATGCCCGGCGCACCATTCATGCGGGGCCTCAACAACCCCCGGTATCACGAGGAGGTGATCGCCCGGACCGGCGAGATGATCGACGCCTGCGCCGCGGCGGGCTTCCCGGCCGTGATCGCCTTCACGGGCTACAAGTGGCGGGATGCCGAGGATCCCACCAGCGGCGAGATCTCGCTCGAGGAAGGTGCCGACAACTGCGTCAAGGCGCTCAAGGAGCTCGCCGTGCTCGGCGAGAAGAAGGGGGTCACGATCTGCCTCGAGCACCTGAACACCCGCGACGATTCGCATCCCATGAAGGGCCACCCGGGCTACCAGGGAGACGATGTCGACTACGTGGCCGGCATCCTCCGCCGCGTCGGCTCGGAGCGGGTCAAGATGCTGTTCGATATCTACCACGTGCAGATCATGAACGGTGACGTGATCCGCCGGATCGAGCAGTGCAAGGACGTGATCGGCCATGTCCACACCGCCGGCAACCCCGGCCGCGCCGAGCTCGACGACAACCAGGAGATCCTCTTCCCGCCGATCATGCGGAAGCTCCTCGAGATCGGCTATGCGGGCTACGTCGGCCAGGAGTTCATCCCCACCCGCGACCCGCTCGCCGGCCTCACGCAGGCCGTCGAACTCTGCGACTTCTGGTTTCACGGCTGCGGGGGCATCCATCCCCCTGAAGCCGTGGCGGCCCTCCAGCCTTCGGCCGCGGCCGCCGGCCGCACCT
>JBJTPO010000678.1:0-3417 GCA_046075145.1 Planctomycetota bacterium | reverse complement strand
CCGAGGATCAGAAGGTGGAGCAGGTCACGCTCCGCACGCCGGCGATCAAGGTGGGCGTTCTCGCGCCGGATCCGGCCGTCCACGGCGAGGTCTCAGAAGAGGAGCTCCGCGACGTGACGGAGGCCGTGCGCGACGACCTGCTCTCGCTGCCGGCCGTGTCGGCGGCCAACATCCAAGGCGCCCGAGACTACGAGATCGACATCGAGATTCCGGAGGCGACGCTGCGGAAGTACGGCCTCTCGCTCCAGGCCGTCGCCGAGATCGTGCGCCGCGAGAACCTCGAGCTGCCCGGCGGCCTGATTCGCAGCGAGAGCGGCGAGATCCTGCTGCGGGGCAAGAACAAGCGGTATTCGGGCCAGGAGATCGCCAAGCTGCCGCTCGTCACGCTGCCTGACGGCCTGGTGCTCACCGTCGGCGACCTGGCGACCGTCCGCGACGAGTTCGCCGACGTCGCTTCCACCAACCAGATCAACGGCCGGCCGGGGATGGTGATCTCGGTGGATCGCACCTCGAGCGAAGACCTCCTGGCGATGGTGGCCGCCGTGAACGGCTACGTCGCCGACGGCGGACGCCTGCCGGCCGGCTACCAGCTCGTCACCTGGGCCGACCAGTCGGTGGATGTCCGCGACCGGCTCGACATGCTCATCTCCAACGGCCTCCAGGGGCTCGCCATCGTATTCGTGATGCTGGCCCTGTTCCTCGACCTCAAGATCGCCTTCTGGGTGGCGATGGGGATCCCGTTCTCGATGCTCGGCACGGGGATGCTGATGTTCGGCACCGACCAGACCCTGAACATGCTCTCGATGTTCGCCTTCCTGATGGCGATCGGAATCGTGGTCGACGACGCGATCGTGGTCAGCGACAACGTCGAGCGGCACCGCCGCATGGGCAAGCCGCTCGTGCAGGCTGCGATCGACGGCACGGTCGAGGTGGTGCCGAGCGTGATCTCGAGCGTGATGACCACCGTGATCACGTTTCTGCCCCTCTGCTTCGTCTCGGGGGTGATGGGCAAGTTCATCGCGGTCATGCCCTTCGCCTTCATCACCACGCTCTTGATGTCGCTTGGTGAATCGATCCTCGTGTTGCCGGGCCATCTGGCCCATGAGAAGAACCTCGTATTCACGATCCTCGGCATCGTGCTCTACCCGCTTCGGCTGCTGCTGCCCGTCGTGGCCCTGCTGCAGCGGGCCTGTGACGGGGGGCTCAAGTGGTTCGTGCGCCGCATCTACTCGCCCGTGCTCGACGTCGCGCTCGACAACCGCTTGTCCACGCTCGCTTTGGCGGTCGGGGTTCTGCTGGTGGCGCTGGGCATCGTCCGCAGCGGGATCACCCCCTTCGAGTTGTTCCCAAAGATCGACGCCAACCGGCTCCTGGCGAAGATCACGTTTCCCGACGGCACGCCGGCGAGCGTTACGGAGGAGGCCACGAGGCGGATCGAAGCGGCCGCCGTGGCGGCCTCGAAAAAGTTCTCGCCCGCCGGGGGTGAGCCGATCGTGACGCTCGTGCACCGGGCCGTCGGCCAGGTCGCGGCCCAGGGGGAGGTGGGGCCCAACGCCCGGATGAGCGGCAGTCACGTCGGGGCCGTGGCGGTCGAACTCGTGGAGGGCGAGCGGCGCGACGTCACGAGCGAGGAGTTCATCAGCGAGTGGCGGCGGGCGGCCGGCGAGTTCGTGGGCACCGAGTCGCTGCTGTACGGCACGGAGAACATCGGCCCCGGTGGAAAGACCATCGAGTTCAAACTCCTCGCCCAGTCGGATTCGGAGGCGGTGCGGCAACTCGAAGCCGCCGTGGAGCGGTGCAAAGAGTGGCTGGCCCAGTATCCCGGCGTGATCGACATCGACGACGACTCCCGACCCGGCAAGTGGGAATACCAGATCAAGGTCAAGCCGCGGGCCGAGGCGCTCGGCGTGTCACTGGCCGATCTGGCCGGCACGATCCGGGCGAGCTACTACGGCGAGGAGGTGATGCGGCTGCAGCGGGGGCGGCACGAGGTCAAGCTCATGGTCCGCTATCCGCGCGACGAGCGCCGGAGCTTCGCCACCCTCGACGAGATCCGGGTGTCGGGCCCCGACGGGGTCAAGCGACCGATTCGTGAACTGGCCGACATCACGGTCGATCGCGGCTTCTCCGAGATCAACCGGCTCGATCAGAAGCGGTCGATCTCGGTCGTGGCCGACATCGACATGGCCACGAGCCGGATGACGAGCGGCCAGATCACGGCCGACATGGAACAGCGGCTGATGCCCGAGCTGTTGGCCGAGTATCCGCTGGTGCGGGTCCGCTGGGAGGGACAGCGGGAGCAGACCAACGAGTCGCTCCGCAGCCTGGGCTTGGGCTTCGTGGTGGCCCTGTTCGCGATGTTCGTGCTCCTGACGATGGAGTTCAAGAGCTACTTCCAGCCGTTCATCATCCTGGCGGCGATTCCCTTCGGCTGCGCCGGCGCCGTCTTCGGTCACGCCCTGATGGGGATGTCATTGACGTTGTTCAGCATGTTCGGCCTGGTCGCGCTCGCCGGGGTCGTCGTGAACGACTCGATCTGCCTCGTCGACTTCATCAACCTCCGGGTTCGTGCCGGCCATCCGCTCCGTGAGGCCCTGCGAGAGGCCGGCTGCCTCCGGTTCCGGCCCGTGCTGCTCACGAGCGTGACCACGATCGGCGGCCTGTTGCCCCTGCTGCTCGAGAAGAGCTTGCAGGCGCAGTTCCTCGTGCCGATGGCCACGGCCATGGCCTTCGGCTTGATGATGACGACGGCCCTGGTGTTGATCCTCGTGCCGGTCATGTATTCCTTCTTCGGCACGAGCGCCCGCGACGGCCACGTCGAGGAGGCCGACCTCCAGCCCGGCGCCTTCGGCCCCGCGGCCGACGAGGAAGCCGCCGACGCCGAGTGGCTCCCCGCCGACCTCCAGCAGCACGAACCGCGCCCGCAGTCGGTCTCGGCGTGACGAGCCAACGTCGTTGGTGACGCGGCTCGGGGCAAGCCCATGCCATCTCGCCGGACGCTCGCTGCCGGCATCCTGCCGTCCGCTCGCTCCATGCCAGCTCGCTCTCGGCATCCTGCCTTCGCTCGCTGACAAGGCCGGCTCGATTGACATGGGCTTGCCCCTCGCGGGCCGACGGCCTGGCAACGGCGGCCGGCATGCCCATACAAGCCCCCCGGAGCGAGCCGGGGGGGATGACGCGCCGGGCACCGCTGGATGCGGGAGCGAAAGCCGCGGGTCGGAAGGTGAAGGCGAGCGTCATCCCCCTTGCTCGCGCAAGGGGGCTTCTATCGGCGGTTGATTCGCCCGAGCGCACGCCGCGCGCCACAGCGCGTCCGAACACGGCCGCCCGGAGGTGCGGCCGGCGGCCGGGGCCGCAGGCCCGAGGGCCGCGAAGGTTGCAGGGGGCAGGGATGCCCCTGCAGCGGTAAAGAGAGCA
>JBJTPO010000677.1:0-1509 GCA_046075145.1 Planctomycetota bacterium | reverse complement strand
ACGTGAGCGAGCTCTCCGAGGAGTACGTGGCCAGTGTCGCGGATGTCTGCCGTGTCGGTGACATCATGCGGGTCAAGGTGATCGCCGTCGACGATCAGGACCGCGTCAAGCTCAGCCGCAAGGCGGCCATGCGGGAGCTGGCGGAGAACGGCAAGTAGGACCCTCGTTGGAAGCGGCCATGTCGTCCGCCGACGATTCAAGCCGCTTGCGGGCGGAAACGTACGCGGAGTTTGCGGCTCTCGTGGGCGCCCTCGCCCACGAGATCCGCAACCCGCTCTCCACGATCCGGCTCAACATGGAGCTGCTGGCTGAGGACTTCGAGCAGACCGACCCCGAGTCGCCGACGAAGCAGCGGGACCGACGGGCGAAGGCCAAGATCGACCTCGTGCGGCAGGAGTGTGACCGGCTGCAGAAGCTGCTGGGCGACTTCCTCGACTTCGCCCGCCAGGAATCGCTCACGCCGGAGCCGGGCAACCTCAACGCCGAACTCGATCAGTTGCTCGACTTCTTCGCGATCCGGGCCCAGGAGGCGGGCGTGGAGGTGGTCCGCTACCTCGACCCGGAGTTGCCCAGCGTCCGGCTCGACCGCGAGACCTTCCGATCGGCGATTCTCAACCTCCTGCTCAACGCCGTGCAGGCGATGGAGGCGGGCGGCCAGCTCGTCGTCCGCACCCGCCCCGCGGGCCTGGGGGTGCTGGTCGAACTGATCGACACCGGTCCGGGCATGGATGCCGAGACGCTCGGCAAGGTGTTCCGGGCGTTCTACACGACCAAGCAGGGCGGCTCCGGCCTGGGCCTGCCCACCGCCCGCAAGATCATCGAGGCCCATGGCGGCACGATCGACGTCGAGAGCACGCCGGGCCGCGGCACGAAGGTCACGATCTGGCTGCCGGCGCCGCCCCGGCTCCCGCCGCAGGACCACGGCGAGCCGCCGGGCCGCTCCTGAACCGGCTGCTGGACGCCCCGCGCCGCCGCTGCGTACCATCCGACTCATGGCCGATCCAACCCCGCCGACCAAGCCCACCTCCGCCACCCCGCCGGCCGCCGAGCCGGCCGGCCCGGTTCGCCTGCTCGTCGTCGACAACGACATCGTCCACGCCCGCACGATGGGCGAGGCCCTCGGCCGGCTGGGACTCGACGTCACGGTGGTGGGGAGCGGCGGCGAAGGCGCCCGCCGCATCGGCCAGGAGACCTTCGATGTCGTCGTCACCGACCTGATGATGAACGACATCGGCGGCCTGGAGATCCTCGCCCGGTCCAAGCAGGCGTCGCCCGAGACCGAGGTGATCGTGGTCACCGGCCACGGCACGATTCCCTCGGCCGTGCTCGCCATGCAGCAGGGGGCGTTCACCTACCTCCAAAAGCCGCTCGACCTCGGCCACCTGCGGGCAGCCGTCGAGAAGGCGTCGGAGGGCATCCGCCTCAAGCGGCAGAACCTCGAGCTCAACCGCCGGCTCGACGAGAAGTTCGGCTTCGAGGGGGTGGTGGGCTCGAGCCCGCAGATGCTCG
>JBJTPO010000676.1:0-6045 GCA_046075145.1 Planctomycetota bacterium | reverse complement strand
CGCTGAGCCAGGCGCCGCTCGGGGGTCGATCCACGTCGCCATGCACGGTGAGCACCAGCCGGCGGGCTCCGCCGTGGTCGCGGTGCTCGCAGAGGTAGATCCCCTGCCAGGTGCCGAGGCAGAGCCGGCCAGCCGCGATTGGCACGCTGACGGCCGCGCCCAGCATGGCCGACTTCACGTGAGCCGGCATGTCGTCGGGGCCCTCGACCGTGTGGGCATAGGGAAAATCCTCACGGGCAATCTCGTTGAACGCCAACTCCAGGTCGCGCGGCACGTCGGGATCGGCATTCTCGTTGAGGCAGAGGCTCGCCGACGTGTGCTGGAGAAATACGTGCAGCAGCCCCACGCGAAACCGCTCAAGGTCAGGGAGGGCGGCTTCGATCTCGGCCGTGATCAGGTGAAAGCCGCGCCGCCGCGGGGACAGCCTGAGCTGGTGCTGGATCCAGGCCATGCCTCGCTCCTTTAGCCGGTGACCACCGCCGGCAGCATCCGGGCGAGCGACCACAGGCCCCGCCCGCCCCGAGCGACGCTCGCGTAGACATCGACAAGGCCCCGGGCCAGCGTCGCCCCATGCCGATGCCAGGGAAACCAGGCCGGCAGCAGCCGCGGCGAGAGCGGAGCCCGCAGGATCGTGTTGTGCACCAGCGGCAGAAGCAGTGGGTCGTGCACGAAGCCGATCCCGCTCCGCGGCGCCGCCAGCGTGGCCCCCGGGAACCCGCCCCAGGGCACGCACCCCATCGAATACGCGAGCGCCGACCAGGTGTTGACGGCCACGACCCCGAACGGGAGGTGCTCGACCAGTAGCTCGACTCGGGCGCGGTCATGCGTCGAGAGGGAGTCGGGCCGGGTGACGCTCGCGGCGAGCGATCCCGGCAGCCGGGCCACGAGCGAGTGCACACCGGTGCAAAAGCCCTCGAGCGAGTCGGCCTCGAGCGGCACCTCGGCGGCCACCGGCAGGAACCACTCCCGCTCGATAAACTGCGATTCACCGACGGGATCAATGCCCGTCCGAAACACCCAGGGCAGCGTGCCATCGGCCGGCGCCGCCCGGCCCGTGACCGTCGCCCAGGCGGCCGCCGCGCCCGGATACCAGCCCGCCCGCGGCGGTGCTGCGGCCAGCCGGCTCTGCACGAGCCCGAGAAATGCCTCCCGCTGCTCCCACGACCGGGCCGTGACCACCAGCTTCGTGGCGATGCAGTTGAAGGACGTGTTGTTGAGGATCGAGGCGGCCACCATGTCGGCCTGGCGGGCGAGCGCCCGCGGCGAATACCGGCCGGGCACGATGAACCAGGGGGTCACGTTGCCCAGCTCGCAGGTGATCGACTGCGCGAGCCGGGGGCTGCCATGCCGCTCGCGGCCGCCCCACACGATCGCATCGAACGCCGCCGAGCCGCCGGTCAGATGTACGTGGGCGAGCTGCGGCGAGGCAACCGCCGCCTCGACCAGTTCCGGCCCCCCGACGTGGATCGCCAGCAGCCCTGCCGCCACCAGGGGCCCGAGCGCCTCGGCGAGCACCGGCGCGAGCGGAGCATGGAGCGGATGCAGTTTGAGCAGCACGGCCCGGCCGTGCTCGAAGATCTGGCTGATGCAGTCCCCCGCGGCGAGCCCCGTGACGTTCCCGGCCCCGAGCACGAGGGCCACGCCCCCGGCCCGCGGCCGCCGAGCCACCTCCTCCCGCCACGATCGCGTGAAGGCCTCGACACCGCCAGGATCGACGCAGCGGACGGTGGCGCGGTGGCCGCCGAAGGTCGCAGCGTCGTGCAGCGATCCACTCGGCCCATGAGCAGGCAGCGCCTCGACCTTGATTCGCGCGACGTCGCTCCCGCTGTGGGCGAGCCGCGGCGGCCGCGGCAGCCGGGGCAGGCCGGTGCGGTCGATGTCGGCGAGGGCGCCGGCGGTGACGAGCAGTAGCCGGAGGGTGACCAGCGGCCCGGTCGCCGTCTCTTCGGCGGCGACCGTGGCCGCGGTGCCGGTGGCCCGCTTGATGGCCACCGCGGCCGCGACCCAGGCGTCGGCCGCCGCGGCCGTGGTCCGCGCGGTTTCGAGCGCCAGCCTGCTCCGCGCCGCGGCCGGCTGCCCCGCCCAGACTGCGGCGCCAGCGGCCAGGCGGGTGAAGTCGGCGGAGAGATCGATCACGACAGTTGCATCCAGGATTTTGATCTGGGGGAGGGATTGCCCGTGACAATCGAGCGGCGTAGGAAACCGAACGCAGCAAGGATTGCGAAGTGAGGTTTCCTCCGAGTGAGCGAAGGACACGATGTCCGGAGAGAACGTCCGGCGGGATGGCGTGGGCAAGCCCGGGCCACCACGATTCGACAACCAACCGTTCTCGATAACCCTCGGGTCAGAACCTTTCGACGCGCCGAGTTCCGCACTATACGCTTTCCCGACCATCCGCCTCAGCGGCTGCCGGCCGGTGGCTCGTCGAACGGCCCCTCGAGCACGGCCTCGGGCTGGTCGCGACGGCCTCCCTCGTCGATCACCACCTTGGCCTGCGCGACCAGTTCGGCGGGGATCCTCCAGGCCTGGCGGTCGATCCCGGGCGCGACCAGGTTCACCGTCAGCCGCGGCGGAATTTCGCGAGCCGTTTCGCCGATCGGCACCGTGGCCGGATCGCGGCCAGCGAGCAGTTCGCCGGCCAGCCGCCCCGCCAGCAGCCCCACCTCGCGGAAGTCGAAGCCCACGTCGAAGAGCGTGCCGCGGTCGGGCTTGCCCGGCACCACCGTGAACACCGGCACCCCCACCTTCGCGGCCACGTTCACCACCGAGTCGCAGACGCTCGCCACGGTCGTGTCGCCGGGAATGAAGATCGCCTCCGCGCCGCGGGCGATCGTGGCCTGCACCGCCTCGACCACGCCCGAGGAGTTCTCGACGGCGGCCTCCACCAGTTCGATCCCACGGCCGCGGCAGGAGATCCGGGCCAGTTCCATGAACCGCCGTGAGTTGCTCTCCGAGGGATTATGGGCCACGCCGACTTTCACCACGCGGGGATTGATCCGCTGGAGGATGCCGAAGGTCGCATCCACCGGCGCCAGGCTACCGTAGCCGAGCAGGTGCCGCGGGTGGACGAGCGGATCGGCCCGGTCGAGGCCCACGCCCGCCGAAAAGGGATCGGCGACGGCCGCGAACACGTGCATCACCCGCCCCCGCTCATTGGCCGTGGCCACCGCCTGAAGCGACGGCGTGCTCGAGGTGAGAACCATGTCGAAGCCGCCGCCGGTGATCTCGCGGGCGATCGCATTGGCCTGGGCCATGTCGCCCTCGGCGTTGAACTGCCGGATCGTGACCGTGTCGCCGTCTCGCCAGCCCTTCTCGACCAGGCCCTCGAGCATCCCGGTGACCGCGTCATCGAGCACGGCGGTGCTCACCTGCTTGAGCACGGCCACGGCCGGGCGGCTGCGCCGCGTGCCGGCCTGATCGGTGACGAGCAAAAGCGCCGACGCCCCGGCCAGGAGCGCCACTGTGGGCAGCGACCTGCGGAGAAACGACGCGAGCGGTGAGGATGTCATGGGCGTTGATTCGGATGCCTGGGAGCACGGGACTGGTCTACTGCTTGCCGGGCGAGCTGGCCAAACCAAGCCCCCCGGCGCGAGCCGGGGGGATGCCGCGCCCCATCCCGCTCGGCACAGGGTCGCCAATGCTGTCTTGAATGGCGGGCGTCATCCCCCTTGCTCGCGCCAGGGGGCTTCTATGCCGCAGGCTCGGTGCTGGCGGAAATGCCGGCATGAGTGCTCCTTCTAGCGATAGGTGGCGGCGAGGGTGCGGGCAGCGTGATCGTCGAGTTGGTCAGCCCGCCGCAGCCGGTCGAAACGGTCGGCGATCGCCTCGGCCGTGAGCCGACGCTTGGCCGGGCCGGCGACGTCGAGGGCGACTCGGCCGCGGTGGATGAGCAACAGGCGGTCGCCGAGCGAGGCCGCCTGGGCGAGCGAATGGGTGACCATCAGGGCCGACAGCCCGCCGGCGCGGATGATCTGCGACGTGGCCTGCACCACGCGGTCGGCGGCAGCCGGGTCGAGGGCCGCCGTGTGCTCGTCGAGCAGGAGCAGCTCGGGCCGCCGCCAGGTGGCCATCACGAGCGTGACGATCTGCCGCTGGCCACCGGAGAGCGAACCGATCGGCTGGTCGAGCCGCCCCTCGAGGCCGGGCACGATCCGCCCCAGCCGTTCGGCCGCGGCCTCCCGCAGGGCCCGGGTCGTGGCCCATTCAAGGCCGGCCGGCAGGCCGCGGCGGGCGGCCACCGCGATGTTCTCGAGCACGCTCAGGCTGCCGGCCGTGCCGGCCCGCGGATCCTGGAACACCCGGCCCACGAGCGCGGCCCGGCGGTGCTCGCTCCACCGGGTGATGTCGCGGCCGGCGAGCTGGAGCCGGCCGGCCTCGAGCGCGACCGTGCCCGCGATCGCGCCCAGGAGCGTGCTCTTGCCCGAGCCGTTGGTGCCCACCACCACCACGAACTGCCCGGCGGGGATCGCGAGCGTGACGCCGTCCACCGCGCGCACCACCGGTCCGCCGGGCGATGTGAAGGCGACGGTGGCAGCGGTGAGGTCCAGCATGATGATCGGGGAATCCGGCTCCTTCAGCGCACGGCCGGGGCGGTGCGGACGCGGGCCAGGAGCCGCGGGCCGACGAGCGCCGCCAGCACCACCAGCGCCGTGGCCGCCTTGAGCCAGTCGGGATGGAGCCCGGCGCGAAGCGCCGTGGCCACGAGCAGCCGGAAGGCGACACTGCCGGCCGCCGCCGCGACGAGCGCCCCGCCCAGCCGGGCCGGGCCCACGAGCGCCCCGCCGAGAAACACGCTCGCCATCCCCCAGACCACCATCCCGATCCCCATCTGCACGTCGGCGAACCGCTGATACTGCGCCACCAGCCCGCCGGCGAGTGCCGAGAGCGAGTTGGCCAGCGCCAGGCCCGCCACCGTCAGGCCGCCCGTGTCGCGACCGAGCGCCCGGGCCATCGACCGCGTGTCGCCACCGGCCCGCATCGCCGTGCCGAGGCTCGTGCGAAAAAACCAATACAGGCCCGCGCAGGCCGCCGCCACGCACGCCAGCGCGAACAGCATCCGCGCCGCCTCGTCGGCCACGGCCGCATCGCAGCCGGTGACTGTGGCGACGGTGGGCGCGAACCACGCGGCGGCCCGGTCGAAGAGCGTGGTCAGGCCGGTGAGCGGCACGTTGCTGCGCCCGAGCACCACGAGGTTCACGCTCGCCAGCGCCGTCGTCACCAGGATCCCCGCCAAGAGCGGCTCGACGCCAAGCACCGCATGCAGGATGCCCGTCGTGGTGCCGGCCAGGGCCCCGGCCGCCATCCCGCCGACCGTGGCCACCGCCGGATCGAAGCCGGCCGTGAGCAGCACGGCCGTCACCACCGCCCCGAGCGTGAACGAGCCGTCGGTGGTGATGTCGGGGAACGAGAACAGCTTGTAGCTCACATACACGCCGAGCGCCACGAAGGCGAGCGTGAGGCCGAAAGTCCAGGTGGAGAGCAGCGTGATCATGCGTCGCCTCCCGCGAGCGAGAGCGGCGCGAACCAGCAGCGGCCCCGAACGAGCTGGCTGGTGCCGCTGCCGAGCACCGGCCGATCGTCGGCCATCAGGTGCATGACGGCCACGGGCTCCGAGGCCGCGAGATCGGCCACCACGGTGGGCAGATCGCGGGCGGTCCGCTTGAGCGGCCGATGCGGGAACATGACCGCATGCAGGTGGCCGAAGATTTCGGGCTTGCCGAGCGGCGCGACGAACTCGCCCAGCGGGCCGGCCGGCTGGCCGCGGGCGGCGCGGGTCACGATGCCCACGACGACGGCCGTCCGCCCACCGTGCACCGGTTCTCGGGAGAAGCAGAGCCAGCGGGAAGCCGCGGTGCTCGAGCCGGCGAGCGGATAATCGGCGGAAGTCGCCTCGGCGAGCGGCCGGATCAGCTCAGCCGCCACCAGCCCGTGCACCTCGCCGGCCAAAACCACCGCCAGCGTGTCCGCCCCGCTGTGATCGAGCAGTGCCGCCGCGAGATCGGCCAGGCTGACGCCCGGCGCGTCGCCGACCGCCTCGAAACCCGC
>JBJTPO010000675.1:0-3082 GCA_046075145.1 Planctomycetota bacterium | reverse complement strand
CTCCTTTCCGCCGGAAGCCTCCCTCTTCATCGCCAGCCATGGCGACCTCAGCGGAGATCCGCGGCTCGAAGACTCGAATGAGCGGCGTCGGTTCGTGGCCACGCGATTTCGACCCGACGGCGCGGCCGTGGACGAGATGGGCATGGATTGCCGCGACCTTGCCTGCCCCAACTGCCACCTGCTCGTGCCGCGGGTGTTGCTCGAGCGGCGGTCCACGCTCTTCCTTTCGATCTTTGGCCGGCCCTCGGCGGGAAAGTCGTACGCGCTCGCCGCCATGATGCGGCAACTCAAGCGGCTGCTGCCCCAGCGATTCGGGCTCGGATTCACCGAGCCGCATCCGCCGTCGAATCGGCTGGTGCAGGGCTATGAAAACTCGCTCTTCAACCATCCCGACCCGGATGCCCTCGTCGATATTCCAAAGACAAACACGAGCGAGACTGGCGGTGGGAGATGGTATCAGGACGTCCGGTTTGGTGACGAACTGCGGCGCTATCCGCGGCCGATGTTTTTTCAGGTCTCGCCGCTGGGCCACCATCCCAACGGCCACGACGGCGCGAAGTATGCCCGCACGCTGTGCCTCTACGACAACGCCGGGGAAGACTTCGAGGCAGGCCGGCAGGACAATCCCACTAACCCCGTCACGCAGCATCTCGCGAAGTCGTCGGGGCTGTTCTTCGTCTTTGATCCCACGCAGGAGCCGGCGTTCCTGCGAGCCTGCCGTGGCCGGTCGGCGGACCCGCAGATCGTGGAAAACATGAAGGTCCAGGAGAACGCGATTCGGGACCCGCAGTCCACGATCCTGGCGACGGCCGACCAGAACGTGAAGAAGTTTCTCGGGCGGCCGATCGCGGAGCCGCTCGATACGCCGCTCGTCATCATCGTCGCCAAGCACGACGCCTGGGGGCACATGCTCGGCACCGACCTCCCCAACTTCTATCTGGAGCCAAAACGCCCCGGCAGTTCCGTGGGCGGCCTGCGGGTCTCCGTGGTGGAGGAGGTGTCCCGGCGGATCAAGTCCCTGTTGCTCGAGCATGAGCCGGGACTCGTGTCGGCTGCCGAGCGATTCAGCCGGCACGTCTACTTCGTGCCTGCCTCCGCGACGGGTTGCGCCCCCGTTGTTGCTCGTCGAGATGATAAGGGAGACCCGATCTACCGGTTTCGCGCCGGCTCGATTGCGCCCTATTGGATCGAACTGCCCTTGCTGTGGATGCTCGCCAAGCACGTGCCCGGCCTGGTGCCCGTGGAAAAGGTCCGCCCCGCCACCTGACCGCCTGCCTGGAGGCTGCATCGTATGGTCCATCAACTGATCGTCACGAGCGTCCCCCGTGGGCTCGACGGAGGCGACGGATATCAGGCGGTCTTGCGGTCGCAAGGGATCCCACCACGGGTGGCCGAGCGTCTCAAATTCCGCAGCGGCTATTCCCACCCTTTCCCGCACGGCGACAAGCGAAATCCGGTTGTCTACCTCCATCGTGTCGAGGACGTCGCCGGCGGCCGTTGGCACATCCTCGGCCGCATTCGCGACGTGGGCAGCGACCACACCGGCCGGTCCAACTTCCTGGCCGACATGCTGGCCATCGACTCGGCCGACGCCCGCAAGAAGTCCGGCGGGCCGGCGGTCGTCGCCCGCAAAAGCCGCTTTCGCGACCGGTGGGAAGGCCCGCCGCAGGCCGCGGCTCAGGAGATGGTTCTCGTAGGCTGCGACGATGAGCCCCGCCCGGGCGATTGCCCGGCATGGAAGGGCCTCGACCCCGGGCTGGCCGGCGACTTGGCCCAGGCTGCGATGGAGGGCAAGCGGCTCGTGCTCGTGTCGCGGCCCGATGACGACGTGCTCGCGATGTTCGTGGACGCCATGCGGCTGGTGGAGCCGGCCAAGCGCTGGGGCGTGAGCTTCAATACGTGTGCGATCGAAGCCTTCGAGGGCACCTGGAAGGCGATCCGCGCCGATCTGCCTGCGGCCGGGCAGGTGCGGGAGTCTCGCGATCCGGTCATCGACCTCACGACCAATCCCAAGGGTTCGGATGGGGCCTACGCCCGGTTCGCCCGCGGCGAGACGGATCACCTCCCCTGGCAGCGGGCCGTGGCGAGCCAACCGGCCGCTGGCGATGGCGAAATCGAGCCGGGCCGCGGCGAGCCTCTGGCCGCGGGCCGGGGCGGGCGGCCGCAGGCTGCGGGGAAAGCCGTTCCGGCCGCCGGGGCCGAAGCGGGTATGCCGGGCCGGCGGCCTCCCCAGCCCGGCGCGGCACGCCGCCCGCCACTGGAAGAAGACTCGCCTCCCAGTGCCGTCTGGCGGGTGCTGAGCGTTGGTGGGATTGCGTGCGTGTTGCTCCTCTTGGCTGTCGCCTATCTCCAGCGAGGGCGGCTGGTTGCCATGTTTCGGAACGAGCCGCCGCCGCCCATCGAGTCAGCCGACAGCCGCCCAACGGTGCAGATACGGCCCTCCATCGGGGAAGGCAAGGAAGGCCAGAAGTACAGAGAACGGGACAAAATCAAAGAGAAGAGACAGCGGCTGGCCGCCGGGAGCAACGGCCGAACGCACGACATGATCCTTCAGGACGCGGAAGAACTCGAGCGGGAAGTCAAGCGGCTACGCGGTGATGAAGGGCTGGCGATCACGGCCGACCCGGATCCTCTCGACAGCGTGGCGACGGTCGTGGATGCCTGCCGGCGGGTGCAGGACCTGCTCGAGAGGCCCGATGTCGAACTGAAGGCTGAAGCACTGGATCGAGCATTCGATGACCTCGCCGCCCAGGATGGTGCGTTGAAGGCGCTGCGGGAAAAGGTTGATGCCATCGCAGTGCGCGAGAGGGACCAGAAGCAATACGACGCAGACCAGGCCAAGCAAAAGAAGATCGCAAAACGCCGCCAAGACGCCTTCGCGGATTTCAATCGATTGGTGCCAATCGTTGAGCTGCCGATTCAGCAGAGCGGGACCGACCTTGGAGATCGGCCAAAAACCACCAACCCCGTCGCCATCGACCTCGGCCCCTTTGTGGTCGACGACCTGCTCGACCCGCGGTTTCGGCTGGCCGTGCCGAGGGACACGATCGATGGCAAGCCTTTCGAGGCCATGATCACGGAC
>JBJTPO010000674.1:0-3100 GCA_046075145.1 Planctomycetota bacterium | reverse complement strand
CTCGAGCATGTGCGGTCAGAGCCAGCCCTGCCAGCGGGCGGCGGCGAGGCAGGCGGCGGCGAAGACGGCAGCCACCTGGTCGTCGGCCATGATGCCCAGGCCCGCGGGGAGGCTCTCCACCTGGTGGACCGGCGGCGGCTTGAGGATGTCGAACCCCCGGAAGAGGACGAACGCCACCGCCAGCACGGCCGGAATGCGGCCGGCCAGGGGCACGAGCGCGAGCACCGTGGGTACCGCCACCGCCTCGTCGAGCACGACCGCACCGGGATCCTTGCTTCCCAAGAGCCGCGAGGCACGGGTACAGACCGGGACGCTCGCCAGGAAGAACACGGCGATCAGCCCCAACTCGATCAGGGGCGTGGCCGCGGGGTTATCCAGCCCAACCATGCCGGCGAGCCTCGCTGCCGCGGTGCCGGTGGCCAGCGACAAGGGAAGGCCCACGAGGGAGCCGAAGGTGCCCGGGGCGAAGGGGATCCGTCCCAGCCAGCCGCAGGTGGCCACGATCAGCGCCGGATCGAGCCAGGGAATGCGCTGCGGATGGAGATCGGCGGTCATGATGTGGCCCATGGTATCCGGCCTGCCGCGCGGCCGCGGGGGGGGGTGCCGGCGGCCGGGCCGATGTCTCGCCGCGGCCCCGGAGCCCGTCATGTCAGACTCCCCCGCCGCCACCGACCCCGCCGCCATCGGCCCGCTGGAACTCGTCGAGTTTCCCCACCCGGCCCTGCGCCGACCCGCCAAGCCGCTCCTGCGGCTCGACGACGGCGTCCGCGAGGCCGTGGCGCGGATGTTCGAGATCATGTACGAAGCCGAGGGCATCGGCCTGGCCGCCAACCAGGTGGGGCTCCCCTACCGGATGTTCGTCGTCAACTGCACCGGCCGGCAGGGCCAGGGTGAGGAGCACGTCTTCATCAATCCGGTGCTCAGCCGACCGCGGGGCACGGCGGTGCAGGAGGAGGGCTGCCTCAGTCTGCCCGGCGTGCGGATGGACGTGCGGCGGCCGGAGCGGATCGTGGTCGAGGCCTGGTCGCTGGCGGGCGAGCCGATCAAGCTTGACCTCGACGGCCTGTTCGCCCGGGTCGTGCAGCACGAGTTCGACCACCTCGAAGGCCGGCTGTTCACCGATCGGCTGCCCGAGGCCGCGGCGCTCGAGGTGCGGAGTCAGCTCGAGGGGCTGGCCCAGGTGTTTGCCGGCAAGCAGTCGCGGGGCGAACTGCCCGCCGACGCGGCCCTCGTGGCCGATCTCGACCGGCTGGAGGCCGCACGGTGTCGGGCGTGAGGCCGCTGCGGCTGGTGGTGATGGGCACGGGGCCCTTCGCCGTGCCGATGTTCCGGGCGCTGGTGGCCTCGCCGCACGAGATCGTGGCGGTCGTCACGCGGCCCGATCATGCCCCGCCCGGCCGCCGGCCGCCGCCGAACCCGATGCGGGAGGCGGCCGCCGCTGCGGGCATTCGCGTGCTCGACCCCGAGAAGGCGAATGCGGCCGAGAGCGTGGCGGCGATCCGAGGCCTCGCGGCCGATTTGTTCGTGGTCTGCGACTACGGCCAGATTCTCTCGGCCGAGTTGCTCGGCGTGGCCCCGCTCGGCGGCATCAATCTTCACGGGTCGCTCCTGCCGCGGCACCGCGGGGCGGCGCCCATCCAATGGGCGCTGCTCGAGGGCGACGCCGTGACGGGCGTGAGCGTGATCGGGATGACGCCCGCGCTCGACGCGGGCCGCGTGATCACGGCGCGGGCCACGCCGGTCGGCCCGCGGGAGACGGCGGCGGAGCTCGAGACGCGCTTGTCCGAGATCGGGGCCGGCGCCGTGCTCGACGCGATCGAGCGGCTTGAGGCCGCGGTGGTCGCCGGCCACGATCCGGCCGGGGTCGGCATCCTGCAGGACGAGGCCAAGGCCACGCGGGCCCCGCGGCTTGCCAAGGCCGACGGCGTCATCGACTGGTCGCAGCCTGCGGCCGCGATCGAGCGGCGGCGGCGGGCGCTCGATCCCTGGCCGCGGGTGGGGACCTTCTTCACCCGGGCCGACGGCGAGCGGCAGCGGATGGTGGTCGCGGAGGCGGACGTGGCCCCGGCGGAGGAGTTTGTGGTGCCGGCCGCCCCGGCCATCCCGGCCGCAGCGCCCGGCACGGTGCTCGCGGCCGAAGCCGGCCCGGACGCCGGCCGGATCGTGGTGGCCTGCGGCGGTGGCACCGCCCTGGCGATCACGCGGCTCGTGCCAGAGGGAAAGCGGGCGATGGCGGCTGGCGAGTTTCTGCGGGGCAGCCCCCTCCGGCCGGGCACCCGGCTGGGGTGAGGACGGTAAACTCACGCCCATGCCCAAGCGACTCTGGATCGAGACCGTCGGCTGCCAGATGAACGTGCTCGACAGCGAGCTCGTGGTGGCCGCGCTGCGCCGGCAGGGCTGGGACTTGGCCACCGGCCCGGCCGACGCCGACGCCGTCTTCTACAACACCTGCTCCGTGCGGCAGCACGCCGAAGACAAGATCTACTCGGCCCTGGGGCGGATCCGGTTCGAGAAGCAGAAGAAGCCCGGCCTGGTCGTCGGTGTGCTCGGCTGCATGGCCCAGAAGGACCAGGAGCTCGTCCGCCGCAGGGCCCCGTGGGTGGATCTCGTGGTCGGCCCGGGCCAGCTCCATCAGGTGCCGGCGCTCGTGGCCGACGTGCTCGCCGGCGGCGGCCCGCGGCTGGAGGTGAGCCTCGACCGCAAGGGAGCCGCCCGCGAGGCAATCGCCCGCTCCTTCGAAAGCTACGACCCCGACCGCGACCCCGGGATGAGGCCCACCCCCTTTCAGGCCTTCATCCGCACCCAGACCGGCTGTGACAAGTTCTGCGCGTTCTGCGTGGTGCCGCATGTCCGCGGCCCGGAGCAGGCCCGCGCGCCCGACACGATCCTCGCCGAGGCCAGGAAGCTCGTGGCCGAGGGCTGCCGCGAGATCACGCTCATTGGGCAGACGGTCAACTCCTACAAGTACAAGGACGGCAGCCAGACCACGCGGTTGGCCGACCTGCTCGCGCTCCTCGACGGCATCGACGGCCTCGACCGGATCAAGTTCGTCACCAACTACCCGCGGGACATGACCGACGACCTCGTCGCCGCGGTCCGC
>JBJTPO010000673.1:0-7346 GCA_046075145.1 Planctomycetota bacterium | reverse complement strand
GAAGGTGTACCGCTTCGCCAGCCATGCGATCGCCGCCTTCACGCGGGGGTCATCCCGCGTGAGGCCTGCGAAGATCATGCTCTTGAGGCCGGCGTAGGTCATCGAGGCGTAGCTTCGCAGGCCGCAGTTCTCAGTGGTGCCGGCCTGGCTCTCGCCGCCGTTGGCCGGCGTGTAGTAGAAGCCGCCGTCGGGGTTCTTCTCGGGGAAGGGCAGCGGGTTGTGGGGCCCGGGAAGATTCTGGGTGCGCGACACGAACACCAGCGCCCGCTGGATCGCCGGGTCGCTCTCGCTCTCGCCGACCGTCCGCAGCGCCTCGATCATGAAGGCGGTGTTGGAGAGGTCGGGCCGCGACTTCTTGCCATAGCCGGCGCCGCCGAAGGCGGGATCGCTCTCCGGCTTGCCCTCGCCGTCGTCCCACTGGAGCTTCTTGACGAACGTCGCGGCCCCGTCGATCTGATCCTGGAGCCGACCCTCCGCATTGCAGGCAGCCAGTGCCAGCATCGCGATCGAGGTCTCGTAGTTGGCCACGGGTGAGCCCGGCGAGTAGATCCCCCCGTCGGGCTGTCGGAAGGTGAGCAGGTAGTCGAGGGCCTTCCGCACGACCGGGTCGTCGGCCGGCGTGCCGCTGCGGACGAGCCCCGTGAGCGCGAGCCCCGTCACGGCCGGCCCCAGGTCGGGCTTGAAGCTGCCGGTCTCGTCCTGGGCCTTGGCGAGGAAGGCGGAGGCCTTGGTGATCGCCGCCTTGACCGCCGCCTCGTCGGCGGCCGGCGCGAGCGCGGGCAGGAGCGTGGCGACGATGGCGAACGAGGCGGCAAGACGCGCGAGCATGAGCAGGGCTCCCCGGGACGGTGACGGACGGCGGCGACCACCGGAAGGATATGCCGGGGGAACGCTGACCGGAACCCGACGACGGGTTCGGGCCGTGGAGGATTTTTCCCCGGCGCGGCGACAATCCCGTCGATCCGCTCAGGCGTCTGCCACGGGCAGGGCCCGGGGGTGCGGAGGCACCAGCCGCGGAGGCGGGTCGCGGCCCTCCTCCAGCCGCCACTCCTCCCGCTCCTCGTCGCTGGCGTAGTACGTGAGCCAGACTGTCTGGTCGCCCTCGAGCGAGGCGCTGCAGTCCCAGTGGACGTAGTTGTCCGGCAGATCGACCCGCTTGAGGGGCGCCGCCAGGATGTCCCGTCGGATCAGCGCGTAGAGCTCGCGGTCGGAGAGGTGGTCGGTGTAGTCGAGGACGATCTTCCGAGAGTGGAGTCGTTCGATCACTTCCCAGAGACGCTCGCGGAGCTGCTCGTCGTCAAGCGTGCAGGCCGGCTGCATCGCCAGCGGCGGGTCGAACCAGCGGGCCACCGGAGCCAGGGGCGCGAGCTCCCAGGCGAGCATCGATTCGAGGAACCGGTTCTCGGCCTCGGTCGGCAGCTGGCGGAAGTCGATCTCCCAGACGGCCTCGTCGAGGTAGGGCTCGATCGCCGTCCGCAACTCGCCGTTGCGGATCAGGCAGTCGATCTCTTCGGGATCGGGATGGCGGGCGAGAGGCATGCCGTGGCGCTGTCCTGAAAGGTTCCGCGAACGGTCCGGCACCCGCCGGCTCGTCGCTCGCGGCACGCCTTCGACGATACCCACGACGCCGGGCCGTTCAACGAATGGAACCGCTTCGGAGCCCGGTTTTTTCCGAATCAGCCCGCTACGACCGCTACGAGCGGGCATCTCTTCGCCGGCCGTCGGCATCCCCCCAGATTGCCGCGGTCGCCGAATCCCCCGGGTTCAGCCGGCGGCGGGCTTCTCGAGTTCCCGGCCAGCGGCGCATTCGGCCTCGAGTGAGGCGATCTTGGCCACGCGGCGGGCGTGGCGGCCACCCTCGAAGGGGGTCGCGAGCCACGTTCGGATCACCTTCTCCTGCATCTCCGGTCCGAGCATCTCGGCGGACAGGCAGAGCACGTTGAGGTCGTTGTGGCGGCGGCTCATCTCGGCGGTCACCTCGTCGTGGCAGGTCGCCGCCCGCACGCCGGCCACCTTGTTGGCGGCGATCGCCATGCCCACGCCCGTGCAGCAGAGGAGGATGCCGCGTTCCACCGCCCCCTCCGCCACCCTCCGCGCCACCTCCGCGGCCACGTCGGGGTAGTCGACCGCCTCCTCGCCGAACGAGCCGCAGTCGACGATCTCATGCCCCATCCGCTCGAGCAGGCCGATCAACCGGCTCCGGGAGGTGACGCCGCGGTGGTCGCTGCCAATCGCTATCCGCATGGGGCTTCAGTCGCTCGAGGAAGGGGCGCCGCCCGGGCCGGATGAGCCCGCCGGCGGCAACTGGAGTGTAGCGAGTCTGGTGGCGAGATGCTCGCGGATTTGGCGGGCGCACGACCGGTAGGTGTCGAGGCTGCCGCCGATCGGGTCGATCACGTCGCGGCGGTCGGGTGAGAGCATCGCGACGCGGTCGCCGGCCTCGGGGAACTGGGCGAGGAGGGCCGCCCGGTGGGAGGCGGTCATCGTCAGGATCACGTCAGCCTGGCGGACGAGCGACTCGGTCAACGGCTGGCTGGAGTGGCTGCGGAGGTCGGCCCCCATCTCGGCCACCGCCTCCAGCGCACCGCTGCTTGCCGGCCCTCCGGCCCAGGCCGCCAGGCCCGCGCTCGTCACGACCACGCCCCGCTGTTCGATCTCCTCCGACCCGCACCCGAGCCGCTCCGCCACGACCTTGCGGAACAATGCCTCCGCCATCGGGCTGCGGCAGGTGTTGCCCGTGCACACGAACAGCACCATCAGGCTCGACAGCCGCCGCAGCGTCTCCTCCGAGACGATGCCCGGCCGCACGACGCGAAACCCCTCACCCACGAGTTCGATGGTGGAGGCGGGCTGCGCATAGCGGGCCGGGCCGTCATCGAGGACCATGGCCAACGTGCCCCCGGCTGCCGCGGTGATCTGCTCCGCGGTCACGACCGGGACCGGGGCGACCGGCTCGGCGATCATCACCGGGCCCGCGAGCATCCGCATGCAGTCGGCCAGGAGCGGATGGCCGGGGATCCGCAGCCGCAGGCGGCCGCCTTCCACGAGCGCCGCCCGCGTCGCGGCGGGCAGCCTCGTCATCAGGCTCTCGGGATGGTCATCGGGCACGATCATCGCGACCGGACCGGGCCAGCAGCGGCGGGCGAGCCGGCGGCCCAGCGGCGTGATCCGGGGCGCCCAGTCGAGCGCCTCCTCGGCGCTTTTGAGGACCAGGGTCAGGCAGGGCTCGCCGGGCCGTTCGCCGGTGATGGCCCGCAGCGCCTCGGCCGCGGCCGCGACGCGGGCGCTCGAGGCGACCACGTAGTCGGTCTCGGTGGGGAAGGCCACCGGCCGGCCTTCGGCCAGGGCTTGCACCGCCCGGTGCACGACGTCGCGGGCATCCTCGGTGCGACGGAGATCGATGAGCACGGGCAGACCCGGGGGCGGGACGGGGGGCGGCATGAGGGGACCGCCGGCCGGGTGCGGCCGCGGTTCGGAGGGAAGCGTGTCCGGCGTACGCCGGCCCGGGCCGTAGGAATCAGCCAAAATTACCGCTGTTCTCCACGCGCAGTCAAGGATCGGCGTCTGGGCAAGCCGGGCCGACACGCGGCCGGGCCGGCGTCCGGCGGGGACACTTTTCGGCTTGTGGCGGCCGTGCGGGGTCGGCTATTCCTCCCCGGCTTTTCGAGTCGTCCCCCCTCGGCGCCCACTCTTGAATCGCTCGCCCGACACACTCCGACGATCGTGCCGAATCGCAGCCGCCGCGGCCTTCACCATGCTCGCCTGGAGCACGGCCGCCCTGCTGGCAGCGGACCCCAGCGGCCTCGCGCCGCTGCCGCCCGTGGCGGCGGCGGCCGTCGCCCCGCGGGCCGATCTGATCGTCGAGGTCCGGATCGAGGGCAACGAGGCGACGGAGGTCTCGAAGCTGCCCAAGCTCGTGACCCGGGCCGGCCAGGCCTTCGACCCGCGCACGGTTGAGGAGGACGTGCGGACGCTCCACCGATCGCGGAAGTTCGTCGACGTCCACCCGAAGTATGTCCGCGTCGCCGACGGCGTGGTGGTCATCTTCCAGGTCGTCGAGCGGCCGATGCTGCGTTACGTCCGCTACGTCGGCAACGACCGGATCACCACCCGCACGCTCCGCAAGAAGGCCGAGATCGACGTGGGCGACTCGATGGACCCGTACGTGGTGGAGGAGGCCCGCCGGCGGATCGAGAGCTACTACCACGAGAAGGGCTACGAGGCCGCCCGCGTGACGACGGTTGAGGGCAGCAAGCCCGGGGACAAGGGGGCGGTGTTCCTGATCGACGAGGGACGGTCCCGCAAGGCGGTGTGGACCAGCTTCGTCGGCAACACGATCGCCACCGATGCGCGGCTGCTCACGCAGATCAAGAGCAAGCCCGGCGTGCTCTGGTTCCTGGGGGGCGACATCGACCGCGAGGTGATCGACACCGACGTGGACACGCTGACGGCCTACTACCGCAGCCTCGGCTTCTTTCAGGCCAAGGTGGGCCGTGAGGTGTCGGTGGTCCGCGAGGGCATCCGCGACTGGACCCACGTCACGTTCGTGATCAACGAGGGGCCGCGCTACACCGTGCGGAACGTCTCGTTCATGGGCAACAGCAAGTTCCAGACGGAGTTCCTCGAGCGGGAGCTCGAACTCAAGGGCGGCGAGTTCTTCAACCAGACCAAGATGGACAAGGATCTCAATCAGATCCGTGACATCTACGGCGGCCGTGGCTTCGTATTCGCCGACATCCGGGCCGATCCCCGCTTCCTCGAGGAGCCGGGCCAACTCGACCTCGTCTACAACGTCACCGAGGGGCAGCGGTATCGGGTCGGGCAGATCAACATCCGGATCCGCGGCGACAACCCGCACACGCGGCACAGCGTGGTGCTCAACCGGCTCTCGCTCCGGCCCGGCGACATCCTCGACATCCGCAAGCTCCGCGAGGACGAGCGGCGGCTGAAGTCGAGCAGCTTGTTCGCGGCCGACGCCGCCCAGGGCCAGGGACCGAAGATCAGCTTCTCGAAGCCCAGCGGCGACGAGGGCACGCAGATGGCCCGAGATCCCGACCGACCCGGCTTCCGGGGCCAGAGCCCCGACGACGAGGCCGACGCCCTGATCGATCTGGTGCTCGAAGGCGATTGGACCGAGGCCGCCGAGGAGGAGCCGGCGGCGACCGAGCGGCGCGCCATTCCGACCGGCGACCGGGATGCGGCCGCGCCGCCTCCCGCCACCACTGCCAGCCAGCCCGTGTGGCGGGGGCAGAGCCCCGGGTACCCCGTGGCGGCGCCCCCGCCGGCCAACGCCTGGCAGGCGCAGCCCATGCCGCAGGCCGCCCCCGTTGCCCAACAACCCGGCTACCAAGTGCCTGTCTTCCCCCAGGCGCCGCAGCCCGGCTATCAGCAACAGCCCGTGCTCCAGCCGGCCTTCCAGCAGGGCGTGGCCCAGCAGCCCGCCCAGGGATGGGG
The DNA here is from genome assembly GCA_046075145.1 of Planctomycetota bacterium. Lineage (GTDB taxonomy): Bacteria > Planctomycetota > Planctomycetia > Pirellulales > UBA1268 > QWPN01. The sequence continues at coordinate 1,892 of JBJTPO010000673.1, read as the reverse complement.
AGGTCAGCCGCTGGCCCAGCCGGGGCCCGGCGCCCTCGACTACTCTCGCTTCTCGGCGCCGCCGGCGCCGGCCGCTCCCTATATCGTCCAGCAGCCCGTGGCGCCCGGCGGCCCGGGGCCGGCGGCCGGCTTCCAGCCGCTGCCGGTCGCTCAGGCCGACCCCAACCAACCCCCGGCCTTCCAGCAGCCCGGCATGGTGCCCGACTTCGGCGGCGGCGCCCTGCCCGTGTTTCCGGGCAACGAGCCCTACGTGATCCTCGACGTCGACGCCGAGGAGACGCAGACCGGCCGGCTGATGATCGGGGCGGGCGTCAACTCCAACGCGGGCCTCGTCGGCAACATCGTCGTGGACGAGCAGAACTTCGACATCCTTCGCCTGCCCCGCAGCTGGGACGACATCAAGAACGGCGTCGCCTTTCGTGGTGCCGGCCAGCGGTTCCGGCTCGAGGCGGCGCCGGGCACGCAGCTGCAGCGGTACATGGCCACCTTCCAGGAGCCGTATCTGTTCGACACGCGGATCGGCCTGTCGCTCTCGGCCTCCTACTACACCCGCTATTTCTTCGACTGGGCGGAGGCGCGCACCGGCGGCCGTGTGGGCCTGGGCTACCAGTTCCAGTTCGCCCCCGATCTCTCGATCAACACCGGCTTCCGCGGTGAGAGCGTCGACGTCTTCAACCCCCGCGTGCTGGCCCCCGACATCGTCAACATGCTGGGCACCAACGGCGTCTACGGCTTCTCGGCCGGCGTGATCCACGACACCCGCGACAGCCCCTTCCTGCCCACGCAGGGCCACCTCGCGACGTTCGAGTTCGAGCAGGTGATCGGCACCTTCGTCTACCCCCGCGGGATCCTCGAGGGTCGGCAGTATTTCCTCCTGAACGAGCGGCCCGACGGCTCCGGTCGGCACGTGCTCTCGATCGGCTCCGTGCTCGGGATGAGCGGCCCCGACACGCCCGCCTACGACAACTTCTTCGCCGGCGGCTACAACACGCTCCGCGGCTTCACCTTCCGGGGGGCGAGTCCGCGGCAGGCGGGGCCCAACGGCCAGCTCGCCGTGGTGGGTGGTCCGTTCCAGTGGCTCAACACGATCGAGTACCTGTTCCCGATCACGGCCGACGACACGCTCCGCGGCGTCGTGTTCACCGACTTCGGCACGGTCGAGAGCAACGTCTCGATCAACGACATGCGCTTGGCCTCGGGTTTCGGCCTGCGGATCACGCTGCCGGCGATGGGGCCGGCCCCGATCGCGCTCGACTTCGCGGTGCCGGTGGCCTCGGCCCCGTTCGACAGCGAGCAGTTGTTCAGCTTCTTCGTGGGCTTCGCGAGGTAGGCCGATGGACGGCAGTCGACACGGACGATGCCACGCGGGGCGGATCCTCGTGGTCTGCACCCGGTACATCGGCGACACGGTGCTCGCGATCCCATTCCTGCGAAACCTGCGCCGGGCGTTTCCCAACGCCACGATCGACGTCTGCGCGGAGGGGGGCGCGCGGCTGGTCCTCGCCGACTGTCCCTACGTGGACGAGCTGATCGCCTGGCGGCGGCCATCCGGCCGCCGCGGCCTTGCGGCCTCGCTCGCGGCGATCCGCACGCAGGCCACCTGGCTGGCGGCCCGCGGCTACGACCGGGCGTATCTGCTCAAGCGGTCGCTGTCGGGCGCGCTGTTGGCGACGCTCGCGGGGATTCCCCACCGGGTCGGCTTCGCCGCCGACGGTCGCGCGCTCTTGCACACGGCCGTGGCGCCGGCCCGCGGCCGTCACCAGGCGGCCCGCTACCTCGACCTGCTCGCGGCCGATGGCATCACCGTCGACGACGGCGCCAACGAGAACTGGGTCACCCAGGCCGCGGGGGGGAAAGGGGAATGCCAGATCGCGTAGATGGTGCGGGGGGGG
>JBJTPO010000672.1:0-1555 GCA_046075145.1 Planctomycetota bacterium | reverse complement strand
CTCCTCGCGGCCGGTATAGAACGGCTTGGAGACGTGTTCGGCGTAGTGCTGCTTGGCCATCGCGGGCGTGATCCGCAGCATCTTCATCGCAACGAGCCGCAGCCCCTTCTCCTCGAACCGCGTCAGGATCCGGCCCACGAGGCCCCGTTCGAGGCAGTCGGGCTTGAACATCACGAACGTCTTTTCCATGGGGCGGGAGTCTCCGGAAGCGGGGCGGGCGGGGATGGCGGGAAGCGGCTCGCCGCGGGGCCAGACGCTCGCGAAGTCTAGGGCCCGTGGCGACGGTTTCACAAGAGATTTCCCGGGGGATTCACCTTGCCGGGCGGTGGGCCGAGCCGTATCGTCCGGCCCGCGCGATTTCGATCAGGTGAGTCGGTCGCGTGCCGGAGCCGCTTCTCATGGCCTGCCGCGTCACGATGATCCGTCGCCCCGCGAACTTCCGAGCCACGGGCCGGCGACGGCTCACGCCCGCTCTGGTCATCTTTGCCCACCTGGCCCTAGCAGTCGGTCGGGCGACTGCCGTCGAGCTCTTTTCCGAGGCGAAGCCGGCGACCCCGTCCGCCGCCCCGGCTCCGTCCGCGGCGGTCGACCTGCCGCCGCACGTGGTGGCCGATTTCACCCGTCGCGTCCAGCCGCTCGTGCTCAACCGCTGCGCCTCGGGAGCCTGCCACGGCAGCCCGACCGGCCCCGAGCCGCGGTTCATCCGCAGCGACCCGCGGGGCGGCATCGACCACCGCTCCACGCAGACCAACCTGCGGGCGTTGCTCGTGGCGGTGGGCCCGGAGGGCGACGCGACCAAACTGGCCGCCCTGCTCGCGGCCGGCCATCCCGCCAAGCCCGCCTCACCACGCCTCGTTGCCGCGCCGCTGTCGCCGCCGGAGAGGATCTCGCTCGAACGCTGGCTCACGGGCGTGAGGCAGGCGGGCCGCGGGCCGATCGTGGACCATGCCGTGCACCAGGCGACGGCGACCACTCCGGATGCGGCGCCGCCCACCACGAACCGCTTCAAGGCCCTTCTCGACACGGCGGCGAATCCGCCCGAGTTCCCTCCCCCCGAAGAGCCGAGGGGGGTGATCTTCCCGAAAGACGCGCCGCCGGCGGAGTAAGGAAGTGTCTGCCCTGTGAGGAAGTGGCCGCAGGTTTTCCTTCCGCGGAACATATTCTCGGCGGGTTCTAAACCCGCCGCCACGGGGGTTTCTTCTCGGGTGGCCTTCAACCCGCCGCCACTCAGACCACCACGCTGCCTGCTCGGATCGCCTCGAGGAACGGGCGGTTGCCCTCCAGCAGCGTCGGATCGGCGAGCATCTCGTCTATCGAGAGCCAGAGGATCTCCGCCACCTCGACCGGATGCGGCACGAGTTCGCCGGCCTCCACGAGCCGCACGGTCCACCAGGCCAGCGACGTGCCCCAGGGGGACACGCTCCGCCAGATGCAGCCGGCCGGTTCGACGACCGCCGCCAGCTCCTCGCGGCATTCCCGTACCACCGCCTCGTGCTCCTCCTCACCCGGCTCGATGTGACCACCTGGAAAGCAGATCGTGCCGCCGGCGGCCACG
>JBJTPO010000671.1:0-7624 GCA_046075145.1 Planctomycetota bacterium | reverse complement strand
CGCTCGCCCAGACCGCGGGCGATGCCACGGCCCTCGCCGTGCAAAAGGCGGCGGCCGCAGTGGCCACCATCATCGTCGCCACCGCCACCAACGGCATCGACACGGACGCGGCGCTGGCGAACCTCGCCGAACTCGTCACGGCGGCCGTTCCAGGCAACCCCATCAACCTTCAGGATTCCACGGTCCTCGCCTCCGTGCTCACCGTCGAGACGGGGGGGCAGACGGCCGCGCCGCCAGCGACGCTCGTCGCCGGTCTTGTGCTCGTCAACACCGCCGTCGCCAACGCTCAGAGTCTCGCCCAGGTGGCCACGAGCCAGACGGTGGTGCAGGGCGGCACGCCTTTCACGGCTCCCGCCTTCACATCCGCCACGACGGCCGGATTCACCACCGGTGTGGCCGGGAGCTTCCAGTTCACCGCCTCCGGGTATCCAGTGCCGGCGTTCAGCATCAGCGGCAGCCTGCCCGCCGGACTGACTCTTTCAAGCGGGGGTCTGCTTGCCGGCACGCCTGCCCCGGGCACCGGCGGTACCTACGCCTTCACGGTCACGGCCGGCAACGGCATCGCATCGGCTGCGACCCAGGCCTTCACGCTCACGGTCGCGCAGTCGGACGACGTGGTGGTGAGCGTCGATCAGGGCCGGCGCGTGGTGCTCTCGCTCGGGTCCCGGGGCGTCACGATCACCGATCTGCACACCGGCTACGACGCCCGCCGAAGGATCCTCACGGTCACGGTCGCCGGTGCCGACTCGATCACCGGCACGAGCCCGGGCATCGCCATCAATGCGGCGGCCCAAACGATCACGATCAGGCTCGACGTCTTCGCCAACTTCGCCGGGCTCGCCGTCGTGGGCAGTGCGGCCGCCGACTCCATCACGATCGGACACGCGGGCGTGAACCTCGCAGTCGTGACGATGGGCGCCACGAATCAATCGTTCAGCATCGACACCGGCGCCGGGGCCACAGACGCCATCGTCGTCGGCGGCCCGGTGATCGCGAAGGCCGCCGGGAGCATCGCTTTCACGACGCTCGGTGGCGGCAGGGGTGGCATCCGTTTGGCAGCGCCCGTACGGTCACCGTCCGGGGCGCTGGCCTTTTCAGGCGCCGTCCGGCTCGTGACCGATACCGACCTTCGCGCCGGCGGTGCGATCGTCTTCGGTGGCTCCGTCGACGGTCGCCGCAGCCTGTCGCTGGCCGCGGGGGGGGCAGTCTCCTTCGCCGCCGCGGTCGGGGCGGCGACGCCCCTGACAGGCCTGACCGTCTCACGGGCCGCCGGCGTCGCCGTGCAGGACGGATTCGCCCTCGACGGGCTCGGCACTCCGGCGGGCACGAATGGCCTGACCATCGCCAGTCGTGTCAACAACGTGGTCTTCGCCGCGGTCGGGGCTGCAAGCCGCTCCATCGGCAACTTCTCGGGGGCGGGGATCCGCTTCCTGGGCGGTTCGACCGGGTCGCTCCTCACGGGGATCGTCAGCCGTAACAATGGCATTGGCCTGAGCATGGCCGCGGGAAGCTACCTCGGCACGCAGATCACCGCGAACAGTTTCGAGGCCAGTCGCAGGGTGGGCGTGCTCCTCGACGGGGCGCGGAATCTGCAGTTCGGCGGCGCAAACTCGGGCGGTTCCGTCCTCGGCAACCAGATCACCGGCCGATTGGCGGCCGGCGCCAACTCGACCGGAATGGTGATTCGCGGGACCGCCTTCGGAAGCCACGTCGAAGGCAACACGATCAGGCACCACCTCGGCGACGGATTGCGGCTCGTCGATGCCCGTGGCGTGCTGATCGGCGGGCCGGCGTCGGGCGTCGGCAATACGATCTCGATCAACGTCGGTGCCGGGCTGAGCGTGGCCGGGGGGTGCGGCGGAACGCTCGTTCAGGGCAACACGGTTGCGTCGAATCTCCGGGGCAACGGCGTGCCGCCACGGCTCCGCGGCCCCGTGTGATTCGTTACGGCAGGGCACCGAACAACAGGATTTCGGCGCCATCGCGGAGGATGCTCGCCAGATAACCGGACGACTCCTTGGCGTCGCGCAGCCGATCGAGAAACTCGCTCTCCGGCTGGTAGAGGTGCTGGATCACGAGGCCGTCAGCCTGGGCGATGATCTCGGCCGGCACCTCCTCATGAAACGAGTCGGTGCGATCGTCGCCGGGAAGATGCTTCGAGTTCACGCCGTAGGAACGCGGCGCGGTGCTGGAGAGCCGGTTGCCGTGTTCATCGACGAGGAACACGATCACGGCCCCGTGGAAGCCGGACCCTTCGCTCTTCGACCAGGTGTGCGTGGAGACGTCGATCCGGCCGGTCCGCGAGAGGATCGCCCGGCTCTCCATCCAGTGGCCGCTGGCGAGTCGCTGGCTCCGGGAGAGCGTGATCGGCTTCTCAGTCGCCGTGACCGGCTCTGCCGCGGGTGCGACCACGGCCGGCACGAGGGTGAGCAAGAGCAGCGAGATGAACGAAGCGGGCAGATGCATGGGTGACTCCAGCAGAGCGACGCCGCACCCTGGCGTCTGGCTGGGAAGGTAGCCGGAGGACGGAGGGGCGTCAAAGCGGGTTTGCGAGCGGAACCGCACAACATTTCCTCGGATGTGCCGTTCAATGTCGATAGGTTTTCGGTGTGCGTGGAGAACATGGTCATGCCATTCTTGAAACAGTCTTCGGGTGGACTTGTCATGCTCCTCGCCCTCGGTGGGCTGGCCGCGGGAACCCGTCAGGCCAAGGGTGAGGAGCCGGTTGCGGTTCCGAAGCTCCTTGCCCGTGACGTCGCCTGCGGCCGGGGCGACGCGGCAACCGGCAAGCCGGTGCTCGACCTCTACGGGCCCGAGCAGGCCGAGGGGCCGCCCCGACCGATCGTTCTCTTCGTCCACGGCGGCGGCTGGCGGCATGGCGACAAGACGAACGTGCGAGACAAACCCGGGTGCTTCGTTTCGCGGGGCTACCTGTTGGCCAGCGTCGGCTATCCGCTCGGCCCGCCGGTCACACCCCGGGACCAGGGGGGCGACGTCGCCGCGGCGGTCGCTTGGCTGCACGAGCATGCCGGGGAACACGGCGGCGACGGAGGCCGTATCTTCCTGATGGGCCACTCGGCCGGAGCGCATCTGGCGGCGCTCGTGGGCACCGACGCGCGGCTGCTCGCCCGCCACGGTCTGGAGCCCGCCATGCTCGCTGGGATCGTGCTCCTCGACGGGGCCGGCTACGACGTGCCTCGGCAGATGGCGGCGGCCCGGTGGCCGATGCTGCAGCGGCTGTATCGCGACGCCTTCGGTGACGATCCCGATTTTCAGCGGGAGGCATCCCCTGTCACGCATGTCACCGCAGGCAATCGCTACCCACCGTTCCTGATCTTTCATGTCGGCGAGCGTCCCGACAGCCGCGCGCAGTCGGAGGCGCTCGCCGAGCTGCTGCGAGCCGCCGGTGGCAAGGCCACCACGGTCCACGCGCCCGACAAGAACCACCTGACGATCAACCGTGAACTCGGGATCGAAGGTGACGGGCCAACGACCAGAATCCTCGAGTTCATCGCAGATCCTTGAGCCGCCTCCGCGAGTGGCCGCGGAGCTCAGTCCCGAGCCGTCACGCTCTCGCGACCGCGGCGTCAGGCCTGCTCGCAGACGGATCGTTGGCGGCCCAGGCTGTCGATCGTGAGTTCGACCACGTCGCCGGCCGCGAGGAACCGGGGCGGCTTCATCCCCATGCCCACGCCCGGCGGCGTGCCCGTGATCACCACGTCACCGGCCTCGAGCGTGAGAAACTGCGACAGGTAGTGCACGATGTACCAAACGTCGAAGATCATCTTGGAGGTGTCGCCCGACTGCCGCGTCTCGCCGTTGACAGTCAGCCGCATCGCGAGAGCCTGCGGATCGGGAACCTCGTCGGCCGTCACGAGCCACGGGCCCAGTGGCAGGAAGTTGTCGCTGCTCTTGCCCTTGCTCCACTGGCCGCCCCGCTCCATCTGAAAGGTTCGCTCGGAGACGTCGTTGGCGATGCAGAACCCGGCCACGTGGTCGCGGGCCGCCTCCTTCGAGGCGAGGTAGCGGGCGGTGCGGCCGATGACGAGGCCGAGTTCCACCTCCCAGTCGGTCTTCACGCTGCCCCGGGGGATCAGGATCGGATCATTCGGACCGCAGACGGCGCCGGTGGCCTTCATGAACAGGACGGGCTCCGTGGGAATCTCCTTGCCGGTCTCCTTGGCGTGGTCGGAGAAGTTGAGGCCGATCGCGAACACGTTTCGCGGCCGGGCCACAGGGGCGCCCAGGCGGCAGTTGGCGGGGGCGGCGGGCAGGGCTTCCGCTTTGGCCGCGAGCGCCCGAACGGCTTGCAGGCCGTCGCCGGCGAAGAAGTCGTGGTCGTAGTCGCGGACGTGGGCCGAGATGTCCTTGATGCGGCCGTCGGCCGCGACGAGACCGGGCTTCTCCTGGCCGCGGGGGCCGAAGCGAACGAGTTTCATGCAGTGCCCTTGCGATGGGGTGTGAGACCAGGCCCGGCGATGCTCAGAGCCAGCCGGCGGCCGAGAGCAGTTCGATGACGAGGATGATCCCGACCCCCACGAGCGACTCGCCGGCGATCAGCCCGCTGGCCACGGGAACGATGAAGTCACCGACCTTTGGCTTCCACCGGGCTACGGCCCAGGCGACGAGGGCGCCGACGAACATCGCGATCGAGTTGAAGGCGGGGATCACGCCGGCGATCCCGAGCCCGGTGGTGGAAGGGAGCCACCGGCGGACGTGCGGCGGGGAAAACTCCTCGACGAGCGTCAGCACGACGCCGAGCACCGCCCCCACCAGGATCGCCTCGAAGGCGCCCGCCGGCAGGGCCTGCACGCCATCGACCAGAAGCTCGGCGACGCCCGCCCAGACCTTCGCGGCCGGGGCGGGGAGCGACTCCGAACCAAGCCGCTCCGGGTTGCGCTGGACTACGAACTGGTAGGCGGGCACCGAGATCAGCGTGCCGGCGATCACGCCGCAGAACTGCGAGATCGTCTGCTTGCGGGCGTTGCCGCCGAGCAGATAGCCGCTCTTCAAGTCCGTGAGCAGGTCGGCGGCGTGCGAGGCGGCCCCGGCCGTCACCGATGCGGTCATCAGGTTGGTCGTGATGTTGGACGGGGCCACCACGCCGTAGATCAGTTGTGTGATCTTGCCCATCGCGCCGATCGGGGTGACGTCGGTCTCACCCGTGGCTCGCGCGGCCACGATCGAGAGCAGGAATGTGACGAGCACCGCCAGGATGCCCATCCACCACGTGATCCCGAATAGCCAGTGGCCGAGCACCACGCAGGCCGATCCGGCCACGAGCGTGCCCGTGACGAACCAGCTCGTGGGCACCTCGACCCGGGCGAGCGGGTCGTCCTCCGCGGCAGTCGTGGACCCGCCGGCCAGCCGCGACAGGCCGCCGAAGGCCCGCAGCACCGTCCGCCACTTGAGCCCGAATGACAATAGCCCCGAGGTGACCATCATCGCCGTGGACGGCCAGAGCACCCAGGAGACGATGCCCTTGTAGCCCGGTTGCACGATCCCCTGCTCGACCAGCAGCGGTCCAATGATCCCGTAGCAGATCACCGCCCCGACGAGCATCGATGCGGCCACCCGCAGCCCCATGATCGCCCCGGCGGCCACCATGATCAGCGAGCCCTCGATCCCGATCGTGAAGCGGGCGAGCAGGTCGCGGCCGAACGCCGTGGGCAGGAAGGGAAACTGTCCGGGAAACGCGAATGGGGCGAGCGACTTGACGGTGGGGAGCAGATCCCGCCACACCGCGAGGCCACCCCCGGCGACCGCCGCCACGAACAGCGAGCGGGCCTTGGCCACGGCCTCGCCGCCGGCCGTATGCAGGCTGCGGAGCGTCTCGGCCGTGGCGATGCCCGAGGGGAACGGGAGCCGGTCGATGTTGATGAGCTGACGCTTGAGCGGGATCGCCATGAAGACGCCCAGCAGCGAGACGGCTCCCATCCAGAGCCCGAGTTCCAATGATGTGAGCAGTCGGCCGGTCGCGAGATAGAGGGCCGGCATCGCCGAGACGAGGCCGGCGCTCGACATGTAGCCGGCAGCGCTGGCGGCGCTCGACATCGTGTAGTTTTCGAGGAGCGAGAATGGGCGTTCCCGCCACGGTGGAACGAGCCGTTCGAGCGTCGAGAAGACGGCGTAGGCGATGATGCAGGAGGTGACGGTGACGCCGAGCCCCCAGCCGGTCTTCAGGCCCACGTACAGGTTCGAGATCGACATCACGCCGCCGATCAGCATCCCGAAGATCACGGCCCGCGGCGTGAGCTGAACGGCGTCATCACCGGCGTAGACGTTTTCCAGCCACCACCGTGAAGCCTCGCGGTCGTCCGCGAACTCGGGCTCGGGCGGCGGGGGCGGTGTGTCATCGGTCACGGGCGGAGTCCTCTCGTCGACGTGCCTGAGGTTTTCAGCCGCAGCCGCAGGAACCGGTGCCGCAGGCCGCCTTGCGGGCGGCGAGCCGGGCTTGAATAGCCAGCGAGGCCGGCGTGATCGAGAGGCCGCCGAGGGCGGTGCAGCGGAGGTCCCGTGGCATCTGCTCCGCGACCCGCTTCGCCGTGAGCACCACTTCGTCGAACGGGATCACCTCCGCGAAGCCCGCCAGCGCCATGTTGGCGCAGGCCAGGGCGTTGGCGGCGGCCATCACGTTCTTGCCCAGGCAGGGCACCTCGACACGATTGGCGACCGGGTCGCAGATCAGGCCGAGCATGCTCTGCATCGCGAGCGATGCGGCCGCGAGCGCCTGGGGCAGCGTGCCCTCGGCCAGCGTCACGATGCCCGCGGCCGCCATCGCCGCGGCCGAGCCCCCCTCCGCCTGGCAGCCACCGACCTCGGCGGCGAACGACCAGGGCGTGCAGATGAAGACCCCCACGAGCCCTGCGGCGACAAGCGCGCGGGCCATCGCCTCCTCGTCGAGGCCCAGCGACTCGGCGAGCGTGATCACCGCGGCCGGGAGGGCCGCACAGGCGCCGGCCGTGGGGGCGGCCACGATCACTCCCATCGAACTCTTGACCTCCATCAGCGCCGTCGTGGCCAAAACGATTTGATTCAGCGTGGTGTCGCCCACGAGCCGGCCGGAGGCGAGCGCCGACGCGAAGCCGGGCGCCTGCGCCGGCAAAACACGGTCGTCATAGTGCGTGCCGGCGATGCCCGTGGCGATCGCCGCCTTCAGGAGCCGCACGATCGCCACCATGCGATCGATCACCTCGCGCTCCGTGAGGCCACCGCGGGCCATCTCGTAGGCAACGGCGTGTTTCCAGAGCGGGAGATGGCGGCCGCCGTCGGCCGCGAGCAAGTCCGCGGCGGAGGTGAAGGGCACGCTCATCCCGCGACGGGAACGGACCGGCAGGACCGGTGCCAGCGTGTGCACCGCTGTCGGCAGCGGTGCGGCGGCGAGCGACCCCAGCAGATCGGCCGGCAGGGGAGCGTGGGTTTGGAGTTGCACGAGCGCGCTTCCGCTGCCGGAGCGGACGGCCAGGGCGTCGGGCTCGAACCGCGGGGCGAGGCTCTCGATGTGTTGCCGCAGCCGACCGGCGTCATCGGCCGCCGCGGCCCCAGCGTACTGAAACAGCGTCTCGTGGTAGTCGCCGTGGGCCGAGACCGCGACCTCGTCGATCGCGATCACCTCGATCATCCC
>JBJTPO010000670.1:0-2539 GCA_046075145.1 Planctomycetota bacterium | reverse complement strand
CCGGGCCGCGCCGGCACGAGCGCAAGCAGCCGCTCGGCCACGAACCGGTGGCTCGCCCCGTGAAAGCCCCACCGCCGCACGAGATGTCGCTCCGACCACTCCGTCGGCACGGCGTAGAGGCCGTTCCGTTCAGGAATCGTGGCATGAAAGCCCGTCTCAAACGCGGCCACCAGCGGCACGCTCGGCAGCCGCTCGGCCACCTGCCGCATCGCCCGCACGAAGGGCGGGTTGTGGGCAGGGGCCACCTCGGCCATCTCCTCCATCGCCCCGAGCACCTCGGGCGTCACCCGCGTGACGCCTCCCGCCCGGCCGCCATGCACCGCCTTGAAGCCCACCGCCGCCACTTCGGCGACGCTCCCCAGCGGCCCGCCGTCGCCGGTGAGCTGCGCGAGCGCCGCCTCGAGTGCCACGGCGTGGTCGGGCACCGGCATCAGCGTCTCGAGCGAACTCGAGCCCGCCGAGGCGTAGACCCGGCTCTCCGCCGCGCCGATCCGTTCGACCCCGCCCCGCGCGAGCTCCACGCCCGCTTCCCGACCTGCCGTTTCCGGCAGCTCGAAAAGTCGGTACTTGAAGCTCGTGGAGCCGAGGTTGGCAACGAGGATTTTCATGGTGCTGGCAACGGGGAAACAGGGAAGGCGAAAAGGGGACAGTCCCCGCAGGGGACTGTCCCCTTTCGGCTAGGCGAAGAACGCGGTCACGAGGCTGTCGGCCGGACGCGGGATGACGTGGCTGGCGACGAGCTCGCCCACCTGCTGGGCCGACGCGGCACCGGCCTCGACGGCCGCCCGCACGCTTCCCACGTCGCCCTGCACCACCGTCGCCACGAAGGCGTTGCCGATGCTGATGCGCTTCAAGATCTTCACGTTGGCCGCCTTGGCCATCGCGTCGGTGGCCTCGACGAGGCCGACGAGGCCCTTGGTCTCAAGAATTCCGATCGCCGTATTCATGGTGGTTCCTGTTCTCGAATGAGTGAAACTGGGGTTGAAAAGATTCCCGTTCGAAATAATGACGCCGTGACTCGCCGGCGTTCAGCCTGCCGGCGGTAGCACGATCCCAATGTCCTCATGCGGCCTCGCGATCACCTGCACGCTCACCACGTCGCCGATCCGGCCGGCCGCGGCCGCCCCGGCGTCGGTCGCCGCCTTCACCGCCGCCACGTCACCCGAGACGAACGCCGTCACGAGCCCGCTGCCGATCTTGTCCCAACCCATGAAGGTGACGTTCGCCGCCTTCATCATCGCGTCCACTGCCTCGACGAGCGGGGTGAAACCCTTCACCTCGATCATGCCGAGCGCTTCGACGTTCTTCGCCATCTGTCGCTCCCTTGTCTGCTCCGACCCATCAACCCTGACGGGGCCGCGCCCCGCCGACCGCGCCGGCACGCGCCGGCTGGACGGTCTTGTCTCGTTCGTGCGTCTGCCTCGCGCCGCTCGCTTCGCCATCAGGTCTGCCTCACCAGTTCCACGCCCTCGGCGTGGTCGAGATCCGCCGCGTTGCCCTCGTCGGTGTCGATGTGGACCTCGAGCTTCGCGTGCGCGTCAGCCCGCACGAGCAGGTCGCGAAACACCGTGCCGCACGACCCCTTGATCACCAGGCTCATCCGGTCGCCGTCTTTGACGCCGAAGTGCTCGGCGTCGGCGAACGACATATGGACGTGCCGCTCGGCCCGGATCACGCCCTCGGCGAGTTCGACCGCGCCGGCCGGGCCCACCAGCACGCAGCCGGGCGTGCCACTGATCTTGCCGCTGGCCCGCACGGGCAGGTCGATGCCGAGCGAGATCCCGTCGGTGAAGGCGAGCTCCACCTGCGAGGCCTTGCGGGTCGGCCCCAAGACCCGCACGGTCGGCAGCATCTTTCGCTTCGGCCCCACCACCATCACCGTCTCCTCGGCGGCGTAGAAGCCGTCCTGGTAGAGGTCTTTCATCGGGGTGAGCGTGTGGCCGGGTCCGAACAGCTTCTCCACATGCTCGTCGGTGAGGTGGCAGTGACGGGCCGAGATGCTCACGACGAGCTTGGGCTCCGCCCTGAGGGCGGCGGCCTGTGATGGGGGCGTGCCCCGCGAGGCAAGCACGATCTCGCGGACAATCCGCTCGACGGCAGAGCGATCGAGGCCCGGGGGCGTGGCGATCATGCGGGGCGGCTCCTGCGCGGGCGTGACTCGATGGCTTGTTCGGCCGCAGCGTCTGCGACCGGGGTGACGACCAGCCGCGGGCCGGCGGCGGTGATCCGCTCCCGCCACGCCGCCGACAGGGCCTCGTCGGAGACGACCAGGTCGATCGCCTCCAGGGGCGCCACCAGCGTGAGGCTCTTGCGGCCGAACTTGGAACTGTCGGCGACAACGAGCACGCGGGTGGCGGCCTTGAGCATGGCCTGCTCGGTCTCGGCCAGCAGGAGGTGTGCGTTGAAGAGCCCCTCCTCGGCGATGCCCGCGGCCGACAGCACGGTGGTGGTGACATGCAGGCGTCCCAACAGCTCGTTCGCGTAGGGGCCCAGGCAGACACCGGTCCGCGGGGAGACGTAGCCGCCGAGCAGCACCAGG
>JBJTPO010000669.1:0-1868 GCA_046075145.1 Planctomycetota bacterium | reverse complement strand
CTCCGGTCGCTCGGAGGAAACCTCGCTGCGCAACGGGCACCGATCCGTAAAGCGGATTGGTCGGCTGCGCTCGGTTTCCTGCGCCGCTCGATTGGCACGGGCAACCCCTCGCAGTCCACCAGATGACGAAGTGGCAGTCAGCTTCGACGGATTCGTCCGAACCAACGTCACGCGCCACCCCGCGCACGAAAACGGCCGCCCGTCGATTCGTCCGAACCCACACCGCGCGCTACCCGGCGTACGAGCACGGCCGCCCGGAGGTGCGGCCGGCGGCAGCGGCCGAAGGCCGGAGTGCCGCGAAGCCCGCCGGGGCCATGGATGGCCCGGCGGGCGTATAGTTAGAGCGTCTTCAGATACTCGAGCAGCGCCCGCTTCTCGTCGGCGTCGAGCACGTCGGCGAAGTCGTGGCCACCGGCGCCCTTGCCCGGCGTGCGGGTGTCGAAATAGCGCCGCCGTTCCGGCGGCCGAAGCTTCTCGGAAGGCAGGTCGGCGAACTCCTCGATCTCGAGCCCCACGCGGGCGTCGTCGTAGCCCGTTGCCGTCCGCCGCCAGACAACGGGCCGCTCCGCCGGATGCAGGAGGTGCCAGAGCGTGGGCACCGAGCCGTTGTGGAAATAGGGCGCGGTCGCCCACACGCCGTCGAGCGGCGGGGCCACGTAGCCCTCGGGCCGCCCTCGATCCCGCAGCGGTTCGGCGTCGCGGCCGTAGTGTCCGAACCAGCTGTCGTTGAGGGCCTGGCGCTCGGCGGCCGTGAGCGCGTCGAGTCGGACGCGGTCGGTGCCCACCTCCGCGATCGGCACGAGCCGCTCGAGATACGTGCCGCCGGCGCCGTAGGTTCCGTGGCACTCGGCGCAGGTCGCCGTGAACACCCGCTCGCCCTCCGCGGCCAGCACCCGGTCTACCGGCCCCGACCACCGCGGGGCCGCGAGCGATTCGATCCAGCTCTCGATCGCCCGAAACTCCGCCTCCCACTCGCGAAACTTCTCGGGGCCATTCTGCTCGACCAAGAGAAACTGCATCAGCATCCGGTGGCCCTTGGGGGCGAAGCCATCGGCGTAGAGGCTTTTTCGCTTGGCGTAGTGCCACCAGGCGGGTGCGTCCATGTCGTGGTGGGGCAGGTCGAACCGCGGCGGCTTCCGCACGATCTCCAGGTCTGCGTCACGATGCCGCATCAGGGCCACGCCGAACATCACGGCGTTGGTGGTGCCCACGGTCGTGCCCAACGGCAGGAACATCGAGCCCACATCCATGTGGGCCAGCGGCTTCCGCTGCCTGATCTTCACCGCCCGCACCTCCTCGGTGAGCGTCTCGAGGGCATAGTTCGAGTTCGGCACGCCCGGAATCGGCTCGCCCCGCACTTGCCCCTGATGGCAGGCCAGGCAGCTCATCACCCAGCGACCGTCGGCGTCGCGAACGTACTGCATGCTCCGCGACGGATCGGCGGGATGCGGCGTGAGACCGTACCGCTCCATGGCCATTCGCCGCCGCTCCTCGACCGATGCCGCGGCGGCCCGCGTCTTGAGCGGCTCTTCCCAGACCGTCCACAGCTCGTCGAAGACCTCCTGGTCGAAGTCGGCCGGTAGGTAGGGCTTCGAGAGCAGCACCCCGAGCCCGAGCGGCGGCTCGCAGGACGACTCGGCGCCGAGTGCGAGTCCGCCCGCGCAGGCGAGCAGGAACACGACGCCGCGGCCCAGCGGCAGGCCGCAATCCGGGAGACGCTCGCAGCCGTTCATTCCGATGGCATACTTGGACGAGATCGGGATCACGTCGCAGTATAGGCCCCTTTCCTCCCCCCGGCTTGGGCCTCCCTCCATGGCCAGCGCGAACCCCATCCTGATTCCCGAGCTGCGGGTGATGCTCGCCGAGGG
>JBJTPO010000668.1:0-3421 GCA_046075145.1 Planctomycetota bacterium | reverse complement strand
GGTTCCGCCGCCGCCCTCGCGGACAGGAGCAGCGACAGGATCACGCCGGCAACGAAGCGCCTCATGCAAACGCCTTCTTCAGCATGGCCAGGCTGGTGGGGACGGCCACGGCCTGCGTTCCACGTATACTCGCGACGGTTTTCCCACCGGAGTTTACCCGCCGGCGTTCCGTCGCCGTCTCCAGGATTTCCGAGCATGATCGTCGAACGCGTGAAATACGTCATCTGGGCCGCCGACATGGACCGGGCCGCCCGCTTCTACTGCGATCTCTTCGGCGGGCGGATTCTGCGACAGAACCCGGCGATCACGGAGGTGGGCATTCTCGACGCCGTGATCGGCATCCACTCCGGGGGAGAGGGCAAGCGGACCTGGACGGGCTTGAGTTTCCAGGTGGCCGATGTGGTGGCCGGCGCACGGGCGGTGGTGGCGGCCGGCGGCCAACTCGCCCGCGAACCCGAGCCCGAAAACGGCGAGCCGCCGCATCTCGCGATGTGCATCGACACCGATGGCAATGACTTCATGCTGACGCGAAAGCGGGGCGGCTGATGGCCAAGCGGAAGACATCTCGACCAGCGCGGCCCCGCACGCCGCCTCCGGCCACGCCGCGACACAAGACCACCGGTGAGGAGACCTACCACGGCCTGCGGGCCTGCGAGGCGATCTTCGACCGGCGGCCGGAGGGGATCGTGCGGGTCTACCTGACCGCGGCCCGCAAACCGACGTTCGCGAAACTGCTGGCGTGGTGCGCTGAACACCGCAAAGGCTTCCAGGTCGTGGAGGAGGAGAACCTGCGCCGGATCAGCGGCTCGACGCACCACGAGGGCGTCGCGATCCTGGCCAAGGCCATCCGGCGGTGGGGAATCGACGATCTCGCGCGAGGGGTCGATGACGGACGGTGCGGGGGCCCGATCCTGTATCTCGACGGCGTTGAGAACCCACACAACCTTGGTTCCATCCTGCGGACGGCGGCCCACTTCGGGGTCGTGGCCGTGGCGGGCCGGGAGGGGGAACTGCCGCCGCTCTCACCGGCGGCGGCGCGCGTGGCCGAGGGGGCGGCGGAGCGGGTGCCGGTCTGCGACCTGCCCGAGCCGGCGGCAACGCTGCGGCGGCTGGCGACGGCGGGCTTCGCGATCGTGGCCGCGTCGAGCCACCGCGGCGAGCCGCCGCAGTCGGTCCCGCTCGGCGGCCGGTGTGTGATCGTGCTCGGCAGCGAGGGTCAGGGCGTGTCGCCGGCCCTCGAACGCGTCGCCACGGCGCGCGTGAAAATCCCGGGCACCGGCGCCGTCGAGAGCCTCAATGTTTCGGTGGCGGCCGGCGTGCTGCTGGCCGAGGCGTGGCGGCAGCGCCGCTAGCCGGCTGCTCGCCCACGGCTGAGGCTCTTCGCGCCATGGCCACCCCATGTGGCCGGCGGCGGTTGGCATCCCGGACCCGGGCGGTACATTCGCAGACATGACCCGCGCCTACGAACGCCGCCACGCCCGCTCGTTCGCCGCAGCCGCCGCCCCGCCCGCGGAGCCGGCGGCCGACTGGCTCGCGTTCAGCAGCGGCGTCGCGGTGCTCGTGGCCCTGGTGGCGGCCGTCTTCTGGCAGACCAAGTCGTTCGGGCTCCTCAACTTCGACGACGACCAGTATCTCGATCCCTTGATTCGCCAGGGGCTGACCTGGCCGGGCTTCATGCGGGCCTGGACCGAGGGGCACGTCGGCAACTGGCACCCGCTGACCACGCTCTCGTTCATGCTCGACGCCCAGCTCTTCGGCGAGTGGTGGGGCGGCTATCACCTTCACAACGCGGCCTTGCACGCGGCCACGGCGGCGTTCCTCTTCGCGGCGCTCACCCGGCTCACCGGATCGATGGGCAAGAGCCTGGTGGCGGCCGCCGTGTTCGCGATCCATCCGCTGCGGGCCGAGAGCGTGGCCTGGATCACCGAGCGGAAGGACGTGCTCAGCGGGTTGTTTCTGGCCACGACGCTCCTGGCCTACGCCTGGTATGTGGAAAGGCCCGCCTCGCGGTGGCGGTATGGCGTGCTGCTGGTGAACTTCGCCGCCGGGCTGCTCTCCAAGAGCATGCTCGTGACGCTGCCTGTGGCCCTGCTGATCCTCGACTGGTGGCCGCTGCGGCGGATGACGACCGCCGGACCGCTGGGGCTCGCCGGGCCGGCCGGCGGCCGCTCCGTCGGCGACCTGCCCCGGCGGACGCCCCGCGAGCTGATGGTCGAAAAGCTTCCGCTGCTCGCGCTGTCGGCCGCGTCGGCAGTCGCCACGGTGCTCTCGGTCGGCGACGTGGTGCGGCCGATCAGCACGCTCCCCTTCCTGGTGCGGGCTTCGTCGAGCGTGGTGGCGTACGCGGCGTATGTCGTCCAGCTCTGCTGGCCCGTCGGCCTCGCCCCGCACTACCCCTACTCGGCGACCGGGCCCGCGGCTTGGCACGTGCTCGCCTCGGCTGCGTTCGTGGCGGCGCTGACAGCCCTCGCCTGGTTCAGCCGCAGGTCGTGGCCCGCCTTCACGGCCGGCTGGGCCTGGTTTCTCGTCACCCTGCTGCCGGTGATCGGCTTCATCCCATCGGGGATCCATCTGATCGCCGACCGCTACACCTACGTGTCGCAGATCTGGCTGGTGGTGGCGCTCGTCTGGGGGGCCGCGGATCTCATCAACCGCCAGGGCGTTCCCCGGCTGGCGGTCTGGATCTCGACCACCGTCGGGCTGGTGGGCCTTGCAGTGGCCGGGCGGTGGCAGGTCTGGCACTGGCGCGACAGCGAATCGCTCTGGCGCTACGCGCTCGCGGTCACCGAGGACAACGCCTACGCCCATGCCAACCTGGGGAGCGTTCTGGCCCAGAAGGGTGAACCGGTGGAGGCGGCCGAGCAGAACCGCCGGTCGCTGGCGCTCGAGAGCGACAACCTGATCGCGCTGTCGAACCTGGCCACGCTCCTGATGGACCGTGGCGGTGTGCCCGAAGCGATCCGGCTCTACGAGCGGTCGGTGGCGATCAACCCCCAGTTCGTGTTCGGCTGGTTCAACCTCGGCAACGCGCTGCAAAAGCTGGGGCGAATCAACGAGGCCGAGGCGGCCTGGAGGAAGGCGGTCGAGCTCGAGCCGCGCATGGCGATGGCGTGGAACAATCTCGCCGGCCAGGCGCTCGAGCGGGGTGACCTCGAGGGGGCGGCGACCATGGCCGAGAAGGCCGTCGCCGCCGGCGGTGGCGTCTCGGCCGCGCTCACGCTCGGCCGGATCCGCGACGCGCAGGGCGAGACCGAGGCGGCCGTCACCGCCTACCGTGAGGCGGCTTCGACCGAGCCCGCGTCGTCGCTGGCGCTCAACAACCTCGGCAGCGCGCTCGAGCGAACCGGCCGGCTCGACGAGGCGGCCGCGGCCTTCCGCCGGGCGCTCAAGGTCGAGCCCAACGCGCCGCTGCTGCTCTACA
>JBJTPO010000667.1:0-1131 GCA_046075145.1 Planctomycetota bacterium | reverse complement strand
CCCTACGCCGACCTGCCGCCGCCGGAGCCCCGGGAGTTCACGATCGGCCCGGCTCGCCTCCGGGCCACGAACGTTTGCCGGCGGTGTGTCGTGCCCACCCGCGACAGCCACACGGGGGCCGAGACGGCCCACTTCCGCGACGCCTTCGAGGCCCGCCGGCATCGCGGCCTGCGGCCCGACGTGGACGCCGCGGCGTGGAGCCACCTTTACCGGCTGGCGGTGAATACGGTCGTGATTGCGGAAAGCCGCGTTCGCTTGGCAGTGCCTGTCCTTCAGTGACAAACGTCTGGTGAGCTTTTTTCGCCTGCGCCATTTTGGGTCGAGTGCCGCAGTGCCGCGACACATTCGGAATCGGCGACATGGGCTTTTCGTGGCACGGTGTTCCGACTCAGCTCTGGTCGCTCCGCCGGTTCCCCAGCGCAGGACTAAGAGGGCAGGAGCCGAGCGAATGCCCGCTGCCTTGCCGGCGGACCTGCAGACTCCGGCGCTCCTCCATGGACCAGCGAGGCGAAGAGGCCGCTCGGGAGGCGCGACGTCATGGACGCCATCAGCGGCAGGTTTCCAACAGCGAGACCGAACACTGCTCTGTTTCTCACCGCCGCCGGAATCGTATACGAATCACTCGAGGCGTAATTCACCAGATACCCCAAATCCTCGAGTGCTCCTGTCGTCATGCGGCTGATCGGGGAGGCGACCCCCGGCGGCTCAGCGCGGCCGGTCATCAGTTCGGACCCGAAGACGCTCTCGCGCCAGTGGCCATCTGCGGTTCCAGGGCCACCCGTGTTCTCCACCGGGATGTCGACGGCGGTCGCATTCCCTGAAAGGGTGCGAAACTCCCGAACAGCATTTGGTCCGATGTATCGTGGATCCGCAGATCCCTCACCGACCACGAGTCCGTTCGAGCTCCACAGGGTGCCGATGCCGAGGACGTGCCCCATTTCATGCAGGATCACATCGAATAAGGTGCCGTCCAGTTCCATGATCGAGACATCGGCGGAATCGAACTCCATCACACCCAGGAAGGGAAGATTGCCACCCCCTTGACGCAACTGGTCCGGCCCTGCCTGTCCAAGGACTTGGCCGGGGCCATCGATGGCAGGCGCGGTCGCCACGATCTCCAAATCGTCGATC
>JBJTPO010000666.1:0-5244 GCA_046075145.1 Planctomycetota bacterium | reverse complement strand
GTCGTGCTCGACCCCGTCAAGGAGGTCAACCACTGCATCGGCTCGAAGACCGCCTACGCCATGCTGCCGGCGGCCTTCATCGATCCCGGCGACGTCACGCTCATGACCGTGCCCGGCTACCCCGTGGCGGGAACGGCCACGAAGTGGTTCGGGGGCACCGTCCACCCGCTGCCGCTCGTGCCCGAGCACGGCTTCCTCCCTGACCTCGAGCGCATCCCTGCCGACGTGCTCGCCCGCACCAAGCTGCTCGTGCTCTGCTATCCCAACAGCCCCACCGGCCGCACGGCCACCCGGGCCTTCTACGAGAAGGTGGTGGACTGGGCCCACAAACACCGCGTGATCGTGGTCCAGGACGCGGCCCACATGATGCTCTCCTACGACGACGCGCCCCTGTCGTTTCTCTCGATCGACGGCGCCAGGGAGGTGGGCCTCGAGGTCCACTCGATGTCGAAGGGCTTCCACATGATCGGCTGGCGGATGGGCTGGGTCTGCGGCCATGAGCGGCTCGTGCGGGCCTTCGCCGACGTCAAGGACAACTGCGACTCCGGCCAGTTCATGGCGATCCAGAAGGCGGCCGCCGCGGCGCTCGCCGACCCGGAGATCCCGCGGCGGGTGCGGGAGAAGTATCGGCGGCGGCTGGAGAAGCTCGTGGGCGTGCTGCGGGTCGTGGGCTTCAACTGCGAGATGCCCGGCGGCACCTACTTTCTCTACACGAAGAGCCCCTCCGGCGCCGGCGACCGGGTGTTCGCCAATGCCCAGGAGGCGAGCCAGTTTCTGATCCACGAGCTGTCGATCTCGACCGTGCCCTGGGACGATTGCGGCGCTTACCTGCGGTTTTCGGCCACCTACGAGGCCGAAGACGAGGCCGCCGAGGATGACCTGATGGCCGAGGCCCACGCCCGGCTGGCCCGGGCCAGGCTCAAGTTTTGACGACGGTCCGCGTTTCACCTGTTTCGCTCCCGAGGAGTCCTGCCATGCATCGCCCGCTGTCCTGGTCGCTCGTCGTGTTGGTGGCCTTCGCGGCCGTGCTGCCGGTCGCCGGCTGCGGCTCCAAGAAGGCACCGGCGACGATCGCCGATTTGCTCACCAGGGCCAAGAAGAACCCGAAGCCCGAGGGACGGGCCCGGGATCTCGCGAAGGTGGCCGGGATGCAGATCACCTCCAAGGACAAGACGGGGGCCGCCCGCACCCTCGAGATGGCGCTGGCCGAGATTCCCGCCGACGGGCAGCCGCTCGTGTGCGTGCCGGTGCTCGTGGAGATCGCCCAGACCTACGCCGACATCGGCCAGCGAAGCTCGGCCAAGAAGGCGGTCGAGGTGGCCGCCACGATGGCCGGCGGCGTCGAGGATCCCCAGGGCAAGGCCGGCCTGCTCGCCCAGGTCGGCGTCGCCAAGGCGGCCGCCGGCGACAAGACCGGCGCCAAGGAGTCGCTCGGCGAGGCGGCGAAGCTCGCGATGAACGACGTGCCGGAGCGGTTCCGCGGCAAGGCGCTGGCGGCCGTGGCGATGGGCTACGTCGACGCCGGGCTCGCCGACGCGGCCAACGACGTGATCGGCACGCTCGAGGAGCTCGCCGGTGGCCTGGAGGAACTTCGCCCCAAGGCGGAGGCCTTCGCCGCCGCCGCCGCGGTGCGGGCGGCCACGAGCGACAAGGAGGCCGCGAAGAAGCTGCTGGCCCAGGCCGCCGAGGCCGCCAAGGGGATCACCGACTTCCCGGCCAACCGGGTCTACGCGCTCGTGGCCGTGGCCAAGGCGCTCGTGGCCAGCGGCGACGTGAAGGGGGCGCTCGCCCTCCTGGCCGACGCCGAGAAGTCAGCCTCGAAGGTGCCCGACCCCGAGCAGCAGAAGGACGCCATGAAGACCGTCCGTGTGCTCCAGGCCAGGCTCAAGAAAGAGTAGGGGGAGGGGAAGGGGGACTGTCCCCGCCCCAGGGACTGTCCCCTTTCCTAGGCCGCCCCCGGGGACTGTCCCCTTTCTTACCCCCGCGACACCTGCTTGAGCGCCTCGAGCGCCAGCTTCCTGGCCTCGGCATGATCCACGATCGGCTCGGGATAGTCGCGGCCGAGCGTCACTCCGGCCCGCTCGAGCGTGCGTTCTTCGGCCTCGGCGGGCGCGTGGATCTCCTCCGTGGGCAGCCGCGTGAGTTCCGGCACCCACTGCCGCACATACGCCCCGTCGGGATCGAACTTCAGGCCCTGGCTCGTGGGATTGAAGATCCGGAAGTAGGGGGCCGCATCCGCGCCGCAACCGGCGGCCCACTGCCAGCCGAGCGTGTTGGCGGCCAGATCCGCGTCCACGAGCGTGTCCCTGAACCAGCGGGCGCCCTCGAGCCAGGTGATCCGCAGATCCTTGACCAGGAAGCTCGCCACGATCATCCGCACCCGGTTGTGCATCCAGCCGGTGGCCCAGAGCTGCCGCATCCCGGCGTCCACCACCGGGTAGCCCGTGCGGCCCCGCTGCCAGGCCCGCAGGCCCACCGGATCCTTCGCCCAGGGAAACTTCGCGTAGTCGGCCCGCAGCGGCGCGTCGGTGGTGTGCGGGAAGTGGTAGAGCAGGTGACTGGCAAACTCCCGCCAGCCCAGTTCCCGGAGATACACCTCCGGGCTGCCCGTGATCTTCGCTGCCGGTTTGCCGCCGGCGGCCGCGCGGACGGCGTGCCAGACGCGGCGAGGGGAGATCTCGCCGAAGTGCAGATGCGGCGAGAGGCCGCTCGTGCCCTCGTGGTCGGGCCGATCGCGTTCGGTGCCGTAGCTGGCGAGGGCCCGGTCCAGGAAGGCATCCAGCCGCTTGGCCGCCCCCGCCTCGCCGGGCGACCAGGTCTCGCGCATCGTGCCTGCCCAGTCGATCTCGGGCAAGAGGTCGAGGTCGCCGAGGCCGAGGCTCTTGGGCTTGCCCTTGGACGGCTCGGCGGCCGTGAGCTTCCGCGGCGCCGCCACGGGCTCGGCCGGCTCGCTCAGCGCGAGCAACGCCCGCCAGAAGGGTGTGAACACCTGATAGGGATTGCCCTGCTTCGTCTTGACGTGCACCGGCTCGAAGAGCAGCCCGCCGTTGAAGCTCTCCGCCGCGAGACCGGCGGCCGTGAGCGCCTGCTTGATCGCGGTGTCCCGCTTCACGACCGCCGGCTCGTAGCGGCGGTTCCAGGCCACGTGGGTGGCGGCGTATTCCTCGGCCAGGCTCTCAAGCGTGGCGAGCGACGCCCCGCGCCGGATGACCAGCGGCGCCCCGGCCTTCGCGAGCGCCGCCGAGAGCCGTTCGAGCGAGTGGTGCAGCCACCACCGCGACGCCGCCCCGGGCTCCCAGGGGGCCTCCTCCTCGGGCGCCCAGATGAAGACGGGCACGACCCGGCCGCGGTCCGCGGCGGCCACGAGCGCGGGGTTGTCGTCGAGCCGCAGGTCGTGGCGAAACCAGACGAGCGTGACGGGGCTGGACGGCGGCATGGGCGGGCTCCTCGGGCCGGCAGGATACCCGATCAAACAGGGGACACCCGGGAACCTCGCGGGGCCGCCCCGGCTCGCTTCCCAAGCCGGGCGTGCCCGTCTGCATCATTCAGGGCGACGATGACCAGGTCGTGCCGCCGGCCGCTGATCATGGGGTAGACTCGGCGGCCCACGAAGCCATTCGACAACCAACCCCCGCCAACCGCCGCATGATGCCGCTGTTCGCCCACGGTGACCTGCCCACCCTGTCGCTCGATCCCGGGACGATCCGGCTCCTGGCCTGGGCGATCGGCGGCTACGTGCTCTTCCTGCTGGCGATCAGCATCTACGCCACGGGCGAGGTCAAGGACGAGGCCGACTACGTGGTCGCCGGCCGGCGGCTGCCGCTGTTCCTCGCCTGGGGCACGCTGATCGCCACCTGGTTCGGCGCGGCGGCGATGTTCGCGGCGGCGGGGGCGGCCCGGGCGGAGGGGCTCTTGGGGGTGGTGCTCGACCCGTTCGCCTGCGCCGCCACGCTCGTGTTGGCGGGCCTGTTCTTCGCCCGGCCACTGTGGAAGATGGAACTCTACACAATGGCCGACTTCTACCGGGTGAAGTACGGCAAGGCCGCCGAGATCGTGGGCGCCTGCATCCAGGTGCCGAGCTACTTCTCCTGGATCGCGCTGCAGTATCTCGCCCTGGCGAAGATCCTGGAACTCTACTTCGGGGTGCCGATGATCGTGGGAATCCTCGCCGTCGCGGCGGTGACCCTCGTCTACACGCTGATCGGCGGCATGTGGTCCGTGACGCTCACCGACACCGTCCAGATCGTGATCGCCCTGGTCGGCCTGGTGATCCTGGTCGCGGCCACGCTCTCCGATTCCCGGCTGGGCGATGGTGATCCGCTCCGCGGGCTGGCCGTCGTCTACGCCCGCGTGGCCGAGACCCATCCCGACCACCTCCGCCTCGTTCCCGCCGAGGTGAGCCTGGCCGCCATCCTGCCCTGGCTGGCGGCCTGGGCCACGGGCCTGTTCGGCAACATCCCGGGGCAGGATCTCCAGCAGCGGGTATTCGCCTCCAAGAGCCCGAACACGGCAATGCATGCCTGCATCCTCGCCGGCGTGCTGTATCTCGTCTTCGGCATGATCCCCGTGACCCTCGGCCTGGCCTCGCTCGTGACGCATCCCGACGGGGAGATCGACCCGGTCGGATTCCTGGCCGGCGAATACCTCTCGCCCGCGATGCTCGTGGTGTTCGTGATCGCGGTGATGTCGATGGTGGTCTCGACGGCCACGAGCGCCGTGCTCGCCCCGGCCACGATCCTGGGCCACAATCTGCTCTCGCGCTTGCCCACCTTCCGGGGCAACGGGCTGCTCCGCGACCGGCTCTGCGTGGTGCTCGTCTCGCTCGGCGGCGTGGCGATGGCGATGTGCGGCAAGTCGCTGATGCAGCTGCTCGACGTGGCCCTCTCGATCCAGCTCTCGGCCCTGTTCGTGCCGGTCGTGATGGGCATCTACGGCCGCCCCCGCGGCTCGCTCCCGGCGATCCTCTCGATGCTGCTGGGATTCGGGGCGTGGGCGGCGACCTTCGTGATCGAGCACCTCGACGGCCGGCTGCCGGAGGCGATGTTCACGGCGATCACGACCGTGCCCTGCGACTTCTGGGGCTTGGGCTTCTCGATCGCGGGCTACGCCATCGGGCAAACGCTCTCGCCGCCCCGCCCCGAGCCGGTGACCGCCGGCTGAGCAGGCATCTCGGCAGGGCCGTCGCAGCAAGCCGTCGGGCGAAGCGCTGGGCGTGTCGATCCGCCCCTGAAGGCCGGCGACTTG
>JBJTPO010000665.1:0-3092 GCA_046075145.1 Planctomycetota bacterium | reverse complement strand
CCCGCTCGTGGTGGTAGAGATGGCCGGGGTTGTAGCGGAGCTTGTCCACGTGGGGGGCCACGTCGAGGGCGAGGCGGTAGTTTTCCTGCAGGTCGATGGCGAGGTTGGCGGCCGTGCCGGCCCGAATCGCGGGCAGGGCGGCGGCATCCTTCTTGGAGTCGACCGCGATCCTCACGACGCCGGCCCCGGCGGCGTGAAGGGCGTTGACCTGCTCGAGCGTGGCGGCCACGTCGGCGGTGTGGGTGGCGGTCATGCTCTGCGCGGCGATCGGGTGGCCACCCCCGATCGAAATCGATCCGATCCGCACTTCCCGCGTGGGATTTCGCCGCACCTCGACCACGGTCTCGCCTCGCGCCAGACTGATGTTTTGGCCGCCGGAACCGCCCGGGGCCTCTCGCAAAACCATAGCAGACCCGCCGCCGGCGGCGAACTCCCATGCGCTACGAGCCTGTCCTTCACGTGGTGCTCCACGAGCCGGAGATCCCGCCCAACGCCGGCAACGTGGGGCGGACCTGCGTGGCGATCGCGGCCAAGATGTGGCTCGTGCGGCCGCTGGGGTTCAGCCTCGACGACTACTACATGCGGCGGGCGGGGCTCGACTACTGGGAGGAGCTCGAGTGGGAGGTGGTGGACGACTGGGCGGCGCTCGAGCGCCGGCTGGGGGAGAGCAGGGCGGGGCGGAAGTAGCTCTTTTCGGCGCGGGCCACGCGTCCCTACACGGCGGTGGGCTTCGACCGGGGCGACGTGCTCGTATTCGGGAGCGAGTCGAAGGGGCTGCCCGATCCGCTCAAGGCGGCGCATGCGGAGAGCCTGCTGGCGATTCCGTCACGGCCGCAGGTGCGGAGTTTGAACCTTTCCAATGCCGTGGCGATCGTGGCCTACGAGGCCCTGCGGCAGTGGGCTACCGGGTAGCCGTCACTCAACCGCCACGGCCTGGTAGAGCGGCAGGTGGCGGTAGTAGACCTCGAGCATGTAGGTGCTGAAGCAGGTGGTAAACAGCCGACCGCCGTGAAAGCCCCACTCATCGAGTGAGGGATCCCAGGAGCCGGCTTCCGAGCCGCCGGGGACCTGGTTTTGCGGCAGCACCTCCCGCATCCGGCCGTTCCACCGTTCCCAGACCTCGCCCCCGACGTTGTGGGCCACCTGCGTGATGTAGTACCACGCGTAAACATCCTTGCCGTTTTCGTAGTCAAGGAACTTGTCGGCCAGCAGCCGTTCGAGGCCGGCGGCGATCCGCTCGTCGTCCCGCTGCCAGCCCAGGAACTGTCGCGACAGCAGCCCTTCGGCGGAGATCGCGTGGGTCACTCTGGCCGGAGGCTTCTGCGGCGACTCGAGCATGTAGCCGTAGCGGGTTCCGCCCTCGACGGAGACGGTGTCGAGAAACGTCGTGATCTGGTCGAGCGAGTTTTGCGGCACCGTCAGCCCGGCCATCTTGCCGCTCATCAGCGCCAACATGAACCAGCCGGTCACCGACATGTCGCCCGGCTCGCCGGGGGAATACCGCCAGCCGCCATTGGGACCCTGGGCGGCGACCGCGAAGGCGAGCGCGCGCCGGGCCGGATCGGCGAAAGCGCGGTCTTTGGTCATGCCGAAGACCTCACAGATCGCGAAGGTGGCCTGGCCGTGGGTGTAGAGCATGTGGTGTGACGGCAGCGGTGGCACGTCGAACTGGCCGTCGGGTAGCTGCCGCTTGAGAAGCGCCTGCCAGGCCTTGGCGACGACCGCCTTGTGGCGGCCCTGACGGGGCGTGTTGCCGGCGCCCTGGAAGGCCAGCAGCGCCATCGCCGTCGCAGCGACGGGGTTTTCCTTCGAGCCGCCATCGACGTAGGGGCCCTGCAGGCTCCAGAGGCCGTCCTTGCCCTGCTGCTTGGCGAGCCACAGGAGCGCCTTGGCGACGGCCGCCTCGGTGGCGTCGCTGCCGCCGAACGCCCGCACGAGCGCCTCGCGGCGGCCCTCCTGCCGGCCGTCGAGCAGCGATCCGATCGGCACGTTCTGCGGCACGGCGGCGGCGGTGGCGCCCGCGCCGGTGTCGACCACCTCCTCGACCATCACGGGCGCCGCCACCGGATCCTCGACCGGCGGCTTCTCCGTCTCCACGACCTCGGGCTCGGGTTCCTTTTCTGGCTCCTCCGGCGCGACGATCTGCACGCCCTTCTCCTCCTCCTCCTCCTCGACCACTTCCTCGGAGACAAAGGAGAGGTCGATGGAGATGGCAGGCACCTCCTCACGGGGATAGAAGATGAGCGCGAGCATGAGGAGCACGACGATGTGGGCCGACAGGCTGACGGAGAAGGGCGGGCTTTTGCGAACCCAGTCGTCGATTCGCTGTTGGAGCGAGCGGGGCTCGGCCGGCTGATTGGCCGCCATCCCCGGCCTGCCGGCCGCGGGCGGCTCGATTAGAGGCATGCCGGTCACGATCTGGGGGCCGACGTCAAACTCCGACTTAGGCTCGGCCGGCTTCTGCCAGGGCAGCCCGCCGACGAGCGTCTTGGGCTGGCCGGGCCCGCGGGGACCGGACGGCGACGGCGGCATCGGGGGCATCGCAGCGTGTCCGGAAAACGGGGTCGTGCGGCCCGGGGAGGGCTTGGGCTTCCCTTCGAAGCCTCGAGCATCTATTATTCCGATCTGAGGAGTCGGTCGACTACGCCGGCTCCCGTCGGCAAAACACTCGGGCGACCTGCAGTCGCCGCAGCCCGGAAAAACGAGGGCCAACAAGACAACCGTCGCGGGGTGGAGCAGCCCGGTAGCTCGCGAGGCTCATAACCTCGAGGTCGCAGGTTCGAATCCTGTCCCCGCCATTTCGCCGTTTCTGGTAAACGGCGTAACTTCCGAAGAACCCGCTGCAAGTCGTTTGGCTGCAGCGGGTTCTGTCGTTTGGTGCGGCTCGGTGCTGTCGGGTGCGGACCCCTGCTGCGTCGCAAAATGCGTCGCACGTGCGTCGCAATTCGCGTCGCACTCAGGCACGGCGATCTCGGCCCCGTGCCTCTCGATGGCCGCGGCAGCTGTCGGCTCCGTGGTGCCCTCCGCGCGACCCTCCTGCTGCCGGGCTGGGGAGGGCAGGGGGGTGGCTGCCCCGGCGGGCGATCCCCCCG
>JBJTPO010000664.1:0-1905 GCA_046075145.1 Planctomycetota bacterium | reverse complement strand
CCTCCGCGTACCAGGACAGCGCACTGCCAAGTCCGAACCAACCAGGAACAATGTAACGGGACTGGATCCAGGCGAACACCCACGGAATCGCCCGCAGGTCGTCGAGCGTGCGCTCGCCCCGGCGTCGGGCCGGCCGCGAGCCAATCGGGAGGTTTTCGATGTCGTCGATCGGCGTGGTCTTCGAGAAGTAGCCGATGAACCCCGGCTGGTCCACGAGGTCGCGGTAGGCGGCCAGCGAGCGAGCGGCCATCCGGTCGGCGAGCGCGGGCCACTCGGCGGGAGGCGGCGGCGGCGGGGCGGTCGCGGCCACGAGCGTGGCCCACGTGACCTGGTCGAGGTGCCGGCGGGCGATCTCGACGTCGTCATAACGCTCGGCGAGCACCTCCCCCTGCTCGGTGAGCCTCAGGCTGCCGTCGAGCGTCTCGGGGGGCAGCGAGAGGATGCCCCGGGCCGCCGGCCCGCCGCCGCGACCGAGCGAGCCGCCCCGGCCGTGGAAGAAGGTCAGCTTCACGCCCCGGGCCGCGGCCGCCACGTGCAGCCGCTCCTGAGCCGATTGCAGCCCGCAGCAGGCGGCCAGGTAGCCGCCGTCCTTGGTGCTGTCGGAGTAGCCCACCATCACCATCTGCCGGTCACCGCGGCCGGCGAGGTGCTCGCGATACGCCAAGACGTCCAGGATCGTGGCCAGCGTGGCATCGGCCCGGGCCAGGTCGTCGATCTTCTCGAAGAGCGGCACCACCGCGATGTCGTGGTCAGCCACCAGCTCGCCCGCCGCAGCCGCCCGCCCCCGCGCCCAACGCCAGAGCCAGAGCACGCAGAGCACGTCGGCCGGGCAACGCGTCAGGCTCACGATCGCCCCGCCGAGGCAGTCGGGGCCGAACCGGACCGTCGCCGTGTGCAGGACCTGGAAGAGCGCCAGCGTGTCAGCGGCGAGCGGAGGGAGGCCCGCGGTCGGCACGTCGTCCACCTCGCCGAGCGAATCGACGAGCAGCCGGGCTCGGGCGGCCTCGTCGAGCGCCGCATAGGACGCCGGATTGGCGACGAGGCCGGCTGCGGCGAGGATCGCTCCCATGATGTCGAGATAGGCCCGGGCATCCTGCCGCACGTCGAGCCGCGTCATGTGGAGGCCGAAGGTGCGGGCCAGGTCGAGCCAGGCCTGGGGCGGCGAGTCGAGCGAAAGCCCGTGATCGGCCCGCAGGCAGTCCACGAGCAGGGCCACGTCGGCGACCAGCTCGTCGCCGCTGCGGTAGGCGATCGCGGGCACGTCGGCGGCGGCGAGCGACACGCTGCGGGCGGCCAGGAGCCGCAGCCGGATCATGGCCAGCCAGCGGCGGTAGGCGGCGGCTTCGTCGAAGCGGGCGAGCGCGTCGGCCAGCGGTGGGTGAGCGGCGGCCAGGGCGGCGAGACGTTCGGCCAGAGGACGCCCGCCGGCCGCCGCCTTGAGCGAGATCGTGAGCATGTCGGCCAGCCGGTCGCACCATTCCAGATGGCGGTCGATGGCGGCGTGACGCAGCCGCTCGAGCGCGGCGGCCGTGACGTCGGCCGTCACGAAGGGATTGCCATCGCGGTCCCCACCCATCCAGGAGCCGAAGGTGAGGAAGGTGGGCAGCCGAAAGGAGACGCCCGGGTAGGCATCGGCGAGCGCCTGCCGCACCGACGCGTAGACCTGCGGCACCGCCTCCCAGATCCGGGGCATCACCGACAGGCCGCGATCCACCTCGTCGAGCACCGTCGGCCGCGACGGCCGCAGGAAGTCGCTCTGCCAGAGTACCGCAAGCTCCGCCCGCATCTCGCGCTCGTGTCGCCGCCGTTCGCGGGGCAGGAGGTCGGGGCTGTCGAGCGCCTCGAGGCTCTTCCGCATCCGCCGCAGCTTGGCCCGGATGCTCCGCCGCTTGGCCTCGCTCGGAT
>JBJTPO010000663.1:0-6038 GCA_046075145.1 Planctomycetota bacterium | reverse complement strand
CCCTCAGCCGCCTTTGCCCATATTTCATTGCCTGCAGCCGCCGCCGCAACACGCCCCCGCTCATGGCATCCCCATCCTCGGCGGCCCGCCGAGCTTCGGCGCGCCATAATCCCGGGATGGCACCATCCCATCCGGCTGGCGGGCCCTCGACCAGGGACGCCCTCGCATCGTTCAAGCTCGAGCGGTTTCGCCGGCTCCTGCGGGAAATCCTCCCGCGAAACGCCTTCTACAGGGCGAAGCTCGCCCACGTCGGCGTGGATCGGCTGGAGTCGCTCGACGATCTCACCGGTTGGCCGTTCACGTTCAAGGAGGAACTCGTCGAGGCGGCAGGGCAGGGCGGCCAGCCCGGCAACCTGACCTGGCCGCCGGATCGCTATGTGCGGTTTCATCAGACGAGCGGCACCCACGGCCGTCCGCTGCCGGTGTTTGACACGGCGGACGATTGGGCCTGGTGGATGGAGTGCTGGCGGTCGATCCTCGATCGCGGCGGAGTGGCCGCGGGAGACCGGGTGCTCGTGGCCTCGTCGTTCGGCCCCTATGCCGGCTTCTGGAGCGGATTCGATGCGGCGGTCGCACGCGGGGTGCTCACGATTCCCACCGGTGGCATGACGAGCCTCGCCCGGCTGCAGCTGGCCCGCAGCCTTGCTGCCACCGTGCTGGTGGCCACCCCGAGCTACGCGCTTCATCTGGCCGAGGTGGCCGAGGAGCACAAGATCGACCTGGCCGCCACGCCGGTGCGGCTGGTGATCGTGGCGGGCGAGCCGGGCGGCTCGATTCCGGCGACGCGGGCACGGATCACCGACCGCTGGGGGGCGGAGGTGCTCGACCACGCGGGAGCCACGGAGGTGGGCCCATGGGGCGTGGGAGATCGGAACGGTGGTGGCCTGGAAGTGATCGAGACCTGTTTTCACCCCGAGTTTCTCGCGTTGGACACCGGCCGGCCGGCCCTGCCGGGCGAGCTCGCCGAACTCGTGCTCACCACGCTCGGTCGCTCGGGGGCGCCCGTGATCCGCTATCGCACCGGTGACGTCGTTCGGCCGACCTGGGCCGCCGTGGGCGAGTCGCCGTGGGTCCGGCTCGAGGGGGGCATCCTCGGGCGGGCTGACGACATGCTCGTGGTGCGGGGTGTCAACATCTTCCCCGGTGCCGTCGACGACATCGTGCGGAGCTTCCCCGAGGTAATTGAACACCGCCTGATCGTGGAGAGCCGCGGCAGCCTCGACGAGTTGCGGCTGGAGGTGGAAGATCGTTTGGCCGATCCAGGGCGAGTCGCCGACGAGCTCAAGCTTCGACTGGGCTTGCGTGTGGAGGTGGCGGCGGTGCCAATCGGCAGCCTGCCGCGGTTCGAAGGCAAGGGCCGACGGCTGATCGACCGTCGGCACGACCGCGGCGGCCTGTGGCCGCCGGAGATCGGGAGATCGACATGACGGCCCCTGTTCCCACGAGTATCACCCGCCGAGAGACCGAGCCCGGCCGGCCGGTCACGATCGAGATCGTCTGGAGCGACGGCGCGACAGCCGTCTACTCGCCGCGGCTGCTGCGCGATGCCTGCCCCTGTGCCACCTGCCGCGAACAGCGGGGAGCGGCCCAGCCCAAGCCGCTGCTGCCTGTGCTGACCCCGCAGGAGACGGTGCCACTGGCGGTGACGGGGATGAAGCCGGTCGGACAGTACGCCTACTCGATCGAGTTTTCGGATGGCCACTCGAGCGGCATCTACACGCTCGACTACCTCCGCGAACTGGCCTGAGCGGGCGCGGGCTCGGGGCCGCGTCTGCTCACCCGCCAGCCCGTCCGGCCGCGATCGCCACGGTGGCCGCGGCCACGACGGCTGCGATCCTGACGCTGTCGTGGCAGGCATCCTCGCTCGTGCCCTCTGCCACGATTTTTGCCTCGTGATTTTGCAGGCAGAATTCGCAGCCGGCGAGCGCCGCGCAGGCGAGGCTCATCAGTTCGAACTCGACGGCCGACGTGGCCGGTCTGGCCATCCGTTGCATCCGCAGCCTCGGCGGGCGGGCGGCGTAGGATTCCTTGCCGATCATGTGGCGGAAGCGGTAATACACCGTGTTCATTGCCATCAGGCCCGCGGCCGCCGTGGCGTCGGAGATCACGGCCTCGGCCTGCTCACTGAGCCCGGCGCGGATGTCGGCCTCCAGGGCGGCGACGAGCCGCGGGGCCCGGAGGAAGCGGGCCGACGCCAGGGCCACGCCCCATGCCTGGGAGTCGGTCAGGTTTTCGCCGGCGAGCACGCTCGCGAGGTTGAGCTTGGTGTCTTTGAAGTCGTCGGAGAACGTCTCGCGCAGAGCGTCGAGGTCAGGGGCGGCGATCGGCACGGTTGGGCTCCGGGGCGGGTGGCGGGCTTGAGGCAGGCGTGCGGCCCTTCCGCGATTCTAGCCGCTCGGAGGGTCTGGGCTACGTTCCGGTGGCGCTGCGCTCGCGGCGGACTCTCAGTCCGGTGAGCGACCCGCTTCCGCAGTGGCGTCAGTGAACCGCCAGGAAGTCAGTTGGTAGCGATCATCTTCGTCGAGCCAGACGCGGGCCCACACGACAGCCTCGGCGGTGCGGGCCGTGCCCTGATCCAGGACCCGGAGCGTGAGGCGGTAGTTCATGCCCTGGACCACCTGCTGTTCGGCTGCTGCGACTTTCTCGAGCGACAGTGTTCCCTTGTCGCCATTCTCCCGCCGAGCCTTCTGTCGCGCCTGCACGGCGAAGGCTGCCGCTGCGACCACACCCTCGTCGGTGACGGCCACTTCCGACCAGCCACCCGGCTTCACGGCGATGGACTGGTCCGCACCGATCATCGTGACGGAAGCCAGCAGGAGGGCGGCGAACAGGAACCAGCGAAGACGCATAACGCAACCTCAGTGTGTCAGGGTGGTCACCCGAGAAAAACGTTCGCGTCTTCGCTCGCTACGGCGGTATTTGTCTGGCGGTTCATTCATCAGCTTGCGTGTGAGCCTGCCCCCATCTCTGATCCAGCCAGGGTGTTAGCCAGACAGGGCGGGTAGATGGGCATGCCCATCTACCCGCCGCGCGAACTCCGATGGCGTCTGGTTGCCCAGAGCACCATGCGGTCGGACGTGATTGTAGTCCTCCCTCCAGGCTGGTGTCACACTCGGTCGAACCATTCATCGACCGACTTCGCATCATCGTCGCAAGTAAACCGCTCTCCGTCGGGGCGTCGCATCCACAAAACGCGATCCGATTTGACGCCACTAAGAACGACCCACTCTTCACCCGCAGGATGGACCTCGCCGGTGCGTGCCCCATCGCTACCGGAGATGACGAGATCCTTTTTCAGCCGCATCCGGTCGCCAGCGGTTAGCCCACGCTTGTGCCGGTCAAACAGGTTGTCCTCTGTGGGCAGATGAAGTTTCCAGTTCGCCATGTACGCACCTAACGGCTGCGATCAGCGGCGGACCACGGACACCGCTTTACCGCTGGACCTTATCCGCCGTCTGATCCAGCGCCTGATTCTGGCTACTTCGCGCCGATGGCCGCGGCACCTCGCCGAGCAACGCCGCGGCAACCGAATCACCTGCCGCGCATTCGCTGACCACGAAACGCGAGACATATACGGAAAAACGATGGCGATGCCCGGTCCACCATTCGTGCGTGGTCTGCTGGTTGGCAGCGATCCGTAGCACGCCGCTGGGCTGGATCGCGAGGTAGCCGATGATCGTTGTTTCGAGGTAAACGGTTGGATGCATCGTGCACCCGAGAACGGTCAGAGGCTCGCCAGAACGGTTGCGATCAGCGGCTCGCGACCGGGCGATCCTCCACACCACCGGACTTCATCGCGAGTCCGCTGCATCGCCTGGTTCTGCGTCCCCCGACTCACCGTCGTCGCTCTACTTCTCCCCGGACGCCTCCGTGAGAAGTCGGATAATCCGACGCGCAAGGGGCTCCTTGATCTCACGATGACGCGGCACTGGCTGATACACACCTGTGACTGGGTTGCGATACCAGTCATGCCTGCCGCCATGCCTCACCAAAACACAACCGCTCGACTCAATCGCCTTGATGAGATCAAGACGCTTCATGGCATCACGAGTTCGCCGACCTTGCGAGCCCCGGCGATATGCCCCCCAGATAGATCAAGATAGAGATCCTTCAGGTGCTCGATCAGGTCGGGCAGGGTCTCGCCTTGCGTCCAGTAATCCGGGTACTCCTCAAGGTAGCCGAGCCAAGAGTCGCCTTCTTGCCAGTGGACGTACTTGACCGATTGCATGGCATACCTCCAAACGACGAGCGGCAAAGTCCGCCGGCGTCTCAAGTTTACCGCAACTGCTGATTAGAAGGCCAGCCG
The DNA here is from genome assembly GCA_046075145.1 of Planctomycetota bacterium. GTDB lineage: Bacteria > Planctomycetota > Planctomycetia > Pirellulales > UBA1268 > QWPN01. Next base: position 1,732 of record JBJTPO010000663.1, on the reverse strand, counting down.
CACCCCGCAGTGACGCCCAGGCCTCGCTGCCGCAGAACGATGGCGATCAGCAGCGGCCTTCAGCCGTCCGCTGCATCGCTTGGTTGGGGGTGCTACCGGCTTCCCACGCCCTCGCCCGCTCGGCCATAGCGGGGAGCATCTCGGGCCAGTCGTGGAGGGTGGCCGGATCGAAGTCCGCGCCATTGGGCCAAACAAGGGTATGAACCTCTGGATCCAGCCGAACCTGATTGAAGAACTCTGGGTCACGGAGCGGTCCGAAAAGTGATCCGGCCAGTACCGGCTGGAAATCGATTTCTCGCACGATGCCGTCACGAAATGAAACCCGAAGCTGATGCGGGCCAATGACTTTGTAGTCCGTGACGCGGTGAAGAGCATGAATCATGGTGGCACCTACGGAAGCGGATCGATCGGCAAGGGCTCTGCTCCGGCCTGCAAGCGTTCCCAGTCGGCAATCAGCTCCGATTGCGCGTAACTCGGCCCACGCCTCCACCAGTCTAGCCTGCCGCCGTGGGAGGCTACCGGCGAGCAACTCTATGGGGTCCAATCCGTATACGGCCTGATCGTCGCCATGGTAAGCGTGGAAGTGGGGGGCGTGATGCGGCCCGAGTTCGCAATACATTTGGATGATGATGCCGTAAAAGCGCCTGAGTTCAGGCATGGCTATTTCACAGAAGCGCGAAGGGTTCAGATTCAGGCAGCGCTACTCAATGCCCCGAACGACAAAGTCGAGCAGCTCGCAGCCAAGGGATTATCCACACCGCAGGACGGTGCCGCGAGGCTGCTGCATCGCTTGGTTCGCCGTTGATGTGGTGGCACTACTCAGCAAGGAGCTTCTCATACTTGTCGCGGTCGCCGATCCAGTACCAGAAGAACGTATCTTCCTGGAGTATCGCCAGGGCTCGATAGCCTGCGCCAACGCGAACCGACCAGACCACTCCGCACTTCTTGAATCGTAAGGATGGATGCCGGGGATCACGTTGCCATAAACGGTATGCAGCACGTGCCCTGCGCTTGATGTCCGGCGGAAGACCGCGATACGCAGACCCAAAGTCAGTCGTTGTCGATGACTTCGCCAAGCGGCGTCGTCCTTCCCTCGGCGATATCGCGGCGAACGCGATCGAGGACATGCTGCATCCGGCCGCCCGGCTGGGAATCTCGGGCTACCTCTTCATCCCACGCATCCACTTGGCCGAGTTCAAAATCGGCGAGCCAAGCTAAGAGTTCCTCTCGCTCGCTTAGCGGAAGCGACTTCACCTGCTCGGCGATTTGCTCTACACGGGTCGTGATAGCCGCATTATCGCATCGGCAACCGTTGTACGGCAATCGAGAGATTCACTGCCACATTGCTGCGGTTCGGCGAACGCTGAAGCTGATCAGCGGCGGACCATGAATGCTGCGGCATCGCTGGAGTCGATCCGCCGTCTGATCCAGCGCCTGCTTAGATCCGACGTTGCCACGCCGATGGATCGCGGCCGCCGAACATGATCGCAAAGACCACGATCATCTCGCCTTCGATACGGTAGTGGATGACATGCGGGAAGCGGCGGATGCGGAGGGATCGTACTCCATAAGCATCGCCGCCCACCCACTCGGGATTTCGCTGAATCCGGGCGAGGGCCTCGGAGCACTCGACAACGAAGTCCGAGCCGAGCCCAGCGGACCGTTCCTCGTACCACCTGCGCCCGGCATCGAGATCAGCGACGACTTCGGGGCGATACCGAAGCACGAACTT
>JBJTPO010000662.1:0-3310 GCA_046075145.1 Planctomycetota bacterium | reverse complement strand
CTCGTCGAGTTCGCCGACGGGGGCACGCTGTTTCTCGACGAGGTGGGGGAGTTGCCGCTGCCCGTCCAGGCGAAGCTGTTGCGGGTGCTGCAGGAGCGGCGGGTCCGTCGGGTGGGCGCCCGCCAAGAGAACCCGGTCGATGTCCGCGTGGTGGCGGCGACCTCTCGGCCGATCGACCGGATGGTGGCCGAGGGGGCTTTTCGCCGCGACCTCTTCTACCGGATCAACGTCGTGCGGATCGACCTGCCGCCGCTGCGGGACCGCGGCGACGACATCGGACTGTTGGCCGAGTTCTTCGCCAATCGGGCCGCCCAGGAGATGGGTCGGCCGGTCGGCGGCCTCTCCACCGACGTCTATCAGGTGCTCGCGGGCTACCGCTGGCCGGGCAACGTCCGCGAACTGCAGAACGTGGTGCGGCGGGCGATCGCGCTGACGCGGTCGCCGGCGGCGGGCATCGACGACCTGCCGGACGAGGTGGTGGCGGCGGCGGGGCGGCCGGTGGCCTCCGACGCCGAAGCGAGCGGCTTCATCGCCCGCCGCGCCGAGCACATGGCCCGCTTCGAGAAGCAGTTCCTCACCGACCTGCTCACGCGGCATCAGGGCGACGTCTCGGCCGCCGCCCGCGAGGCCCGGCTTCCCCGGGGCACGCTCTACCGCTTGATGAAGGGCCACGGCCTCGACGGCGCCAGCTTCCGCAAGGAGCGGGCCTGAGGTCCCGGGGCTCGGAGTTGCACAGCGTCGTGGCTGACGCGGGCTCGGGGAAGCCCTCGCCATCCCGAGCCGTCCAACGGTACGCCGGGGACTGTCCCCGTAGGGGACTGTCCCCTTTCGGCAAGCGGCCGCAGATTCGTCTGAAAGAACGCTGCGCGCCAGGAACGCGCACGAGCACGGCCGCCCGGAGGTGCGGCCGCCGGGCGGAGGCCGGAGGTGCGGCCGCCGGGCGGAGGCCGGAGTGCCGCGAAGGCTGCAGGGGGCAGGGACGCCCCTGCAGCCGGACCACTACCCCCGCAGGGCTGCGCCGACACGCGCCGCACACTCGCTGACGATGCGTTCCACGGCCTCGGCGGCTGCTTCGCCGGTGAGCGTGCCCGATCGGCTGCGGAAAGTGAGCGCCACGAGGAAACTCTTCTTTCCCGCGCCGAGCCGCTCGGGATCCCGCCAGACCTGGCCGACTTGGCAGGCCTCCAGCAGATCGCCGGCGGCAGCGCGGATCGTTCGCTCGAGTTCGCCCCACGACACGCGCTCGGCGACGACGAGATTCAGATCCCGCGCCACCGCGGGGAACTCGGGGGGCCGCACCAGGCGGCGGGATGCGCCGAGGCACGCCGTGAGCAGATCGAGCCGCAACTCCGCCGCAGTGACGGGTGCTGGCAGCGAAAACCGTTCGCATACGGCCTGCGCGATCTCGCCGACTACGCCCACCCGGCAGGCCGAGAGCCCGGGCGACTCGAGCACGATCTCCGCAGTCCGCCCCCGGGCGAACGGGTCGAGGTTCGCCGCCCGGTATTCGATGTTCGCCGCACCATCCGGTAGGCCGAGCCTGGCGAGCACGGTCGCACACAGCCCCTTGGCCCGGAAGAAATCGCCCCCCGTGACGAACGCCACCAGCAGCGGCTCGTCCACCGGGCCGGCGGCCGTGTCGGCATTCGCCGGTCGGGCCAGGTAGCCGCGGGCGATCTCGAACAGGTCGGCGTCGTCCACGCCGACCGCCACGTTGCCGCCCCGCGCCTCGAGCAGGCTCGGCAGCAGGCTGCGGCGGAGCCGGTCGGCGCCGCGGACGAGCGGGGGCGCGATCATGAGCGGCGCGGCGTCGCCCCACGGGCTCGCCAGGCTGGCGAGCGAGTCATCGACCACGCTCCGGGTCATGGCCTCGCAGAAGCCGCGGCCCACGAGCACCTCGCCGGCCCGTCGCACGGCCTGCTCGCGGTCAGAGAGCGTGGCAGGCCGGGCGGCGATCGCCACGGCCTCCGGCACCTGCTCGTAGCCCTCGATCCGCGCGATCTCCTCCACGAGATCGATGTCGCGAGTGCAGTCTCGCCGCCAGGAGGGCGCCTGCCAGCGGTGGCCGCGGTCGCCGACCGGCTGGAAGCCGAGCGCGACCAAGATCGTTCGTTGCCGGTCGAGCGGAATGTCGATCCCGAGCACCTCGGCCACCCGCTCCGGAGCCAGGCCGATCTCCGCGGGGCTCGACGCGAGCTGCCCGGCCGTGACGGCGTCGCGGTCGAGCACGCCGCCCGCCAACTCCAGGATCAGTGCAGCCGCCCTCCGGCTGGCCCAGTCGACCATCGCCGGATCCGGACCCCGCTCGAAGCGGTAGCTCGAGCCGCTGGCGAGAGCCAGTGACCTGGCCGCGGCCCGCACCGGCAGCGGTGCAAACTGGGCCGACTCGATCAGGACGTCGGCCGTGGCTGCCGAGATCTCGCTGTCGGCGCCCCCCATCACGCCGGCCAGAGCCACGGGCCGCTCGGCATCGGCGATCACGCACATCCGCTCGTCGAGCGCGTACGTCTTGTGGTTGATGGCGACGAAGGGCTCGCCGGCGATGGCCCGGCGAACCACGATCCGGCCGCCGCGAAGCTTCGCCAGGTCGAAGGCATGCAGCGGCTGGCCGCACTCGAGCATCACGTAGTTGGTCACGTCGACCACGTTGTTGACGCTCGCCACGCCCACGGTCCGTAGCCGATCGGCCAGCCAGGCCGGGCTCGGCCCCACCCGCACGCCGCGGATCACGCGGGCGGAGTAGAAGGGGCAGATCTCCGACGACTCGATCGCCACGGCCACGCGGGCGGCCGCGGCTTCGCCACCTTCCAGCGGCCGTGGGTCGGGCACCGCCAGCGGCCGTTCGTAGAGGACCGCGGCCTCGCGGGCCACGCCCATGTGACCGAGGCAGTCGGGTCGGTTGCTCGTGACCTCGATCTCGATGGCCGTGTCGTCGCCGACGGCGGTCGTGGACTCATGGTTGAGCCCGGAAAGCGCGAGCCGCTCGGCGAGCTCGGCGGCCGTGGCCGGCAGCTGCACGTAATCGGCGAGCCAGGAGGTGGAGATGATCATGGTGGGCTCGGGGGCGGCCGGACGGGTCGGCCGCGGCGCGGCGTCAGAACTGCCTCAGGAAACGGACGTCGTTCTTGTAGAAGTCGCGGATGTCCTCCACGCCGTAGCGGCGGGCGGCGATCCGCTCCACGCCCAGCCCGAAGGCGAAGCCGGTGACGGCATCGGGGTCGTAGCCCACCGCGGCGAGCACGGCGGGATCGACCATGCCGGCGCCCCCCATCTCGACCCAGCGGCCGCCCCATTCCATGTCGACCTCGAC
>JBJTPO010000661.1:0-1005 GCA_046075145.1 Planctomycetota bacterium | reverse complement strand
CCCGGAACATGATCACTCCCCCGCCTCGCCGAACCGCTCGCGGGCCAGCTCACCAAGCCGCTTGAGGTCGAGCTTGCCCGAGCCAAGCACCGGCAACTCCTCGATCACGCCAAAGGCGTCGGCCCCGGGGATCCAGAGGTTGGGCAGCCCCTTGTCGCGGAGGGCCGCCAGCACGCCTCCGATCTCACGACCGGTGGGCAGGTGGAACACGATCAGCCGCTCGCCCTTGGCCCGGTCGGGCACGGCCGTGACCACCGCCACCAGCTCACCGTCCGACGCGCCAAGCGCCTCGTTGACGGCCTCCTCGACCGAGAGGTGGGGCACCATCTCTCCACCGATCTTCGAGAACCGGCTCTCGCGGCCGGTGATCGTGATGAAGCCCTCGCGGTCGAGCCGGGCGATGTCGCCCGTGCAGTACCAGCCGTCGTGCACCACCTGCGCCGTGAGGTCGGGCCGGTCGAGATAGCCCTGCATCACGTTGGGCCCCGCGATCCAGAGCAGCCCCTCCTCGCCGACCGGCAGTTCCCGCGTGCCCTCGCGGTCGGTGATCCGGGCCCGACAGCCGGCGATCGGCCGGCCCACCGTGCCCTCACGGGCATCGTCGGGCCGGCCCGGCACATGGCGGGCGGGAGGCACGTTGGCCGCCACGAGCGGCGCCAACTCCGTCGCCCCGTAGGCCTCCACCGGGCGGACGCCGAACTTCTGCTCGAAGGCGTCGCAGACCTCCTTGGGGAGTTTTTCCGCCGCCCCGAACACCGCCTCGAGGCTGGCAAAATCCTCGGCCGACGTCCGGCGGACGTAGATCCGAAGGAAGGTGGGCGTGGCCATCAGCATCGTGGCGTGATGCTCCCGGGCCAGCCGCCCGACGACCTGGGCGTCTCGGGGGTCGGTGTGATACACGACCGCCGGATCGAGCACCAATGGCGTCCAGAGCGTGGTCGTGTATCCGTAGGAGTGGAAGAACGGCAGCACGCCCAGCGCGACGTCCGCGGGCGACAGGTGCAG
>JBJTPO010000660.1:0-2210 GCA_046075145.1 Planctomycetota bacterium | reverse complement strand
TCGAAGGGATCAAGGAGCGTCAGGAGTGGGACCTGGTCAACAACCCGAAGTTCGGGCTGCTCCACTCGGTCGACCCGGCGATGCGGATCAGCACCCGCTACGGGGCGCCCACGCCCGACGACCTGGATGAGCTGCTCTCGCTCGTGTGGAAGAAGCCGGCGTTCTTCCTCGCCCACCCCAAGGCGATCGCCGCGTTCGAGCGGGAGTGCACCTGGCGCGGGGTGCCGCCGGTGACGGCGGCGATCAACGGCACGAGCGTGATCACGTGGCGCGGGGTGCCGCTGGTGCCCTGCGACAAGCTGGAGGTGAAGAACCGCTACGGTTCGACGCAGTCGGCTGGAACGACGAGCATCCTGCTGGTGCGTGTGGGCGAGGCCGACCAGGGGGTGGTGGGGCTGCACCAGACGGGGATCCCGGGTGAGATCATGCCCAGCCTCTCGGCCCGGCTGATGGGCCTCGACGCCCTGGGCGTGGCCTCGTACCTGCTCACGAACTACTTCTCGCTCGCCGTCCTCACCGACGACGCCCTCGGCGTCCTCGAGAACGTCGAGGTCGGCTACTACCACGACTATCGCGCGGCCGAACGCGGCGGCTTCGCGGACGGATCCGGCATCTGACCCGCCCCCCGAAAGGAATCACCATGTCCGACAGCCTGCTGCAACGCAGCGTGACGACGTCGGTGGCCCGCAATCTCGCGACCACCACCAAGACGCGGCCGATGATGATGTCGATCACGCCGCGACACCTGCTGCACCTGCTGCCCTGGGTGCAGGTCGAGGGAGGCACCTACCGCGTCAATCGCACCAAGGTCGAGCTCTGCAAGGCGCAACGCATGGCGATCGATCCGGCGAATCGGGAGGCCCCCCTCACCGCCGAGTCGCTGCGGAGCGTGCCCCTGTTCGCCAAGCTCCCCGAGGCGGTGCTCGCGCGGATGGCGGACCGCTTCAAGACGGAGAACGCATCGCTCGGCAACAAGCTGATCGTGGAGGGGGAGGACCGGCGGCGGTTCTTCGTGCTGGCGCAGGGTCAGGTGGAGGTCTTGAGCAAGGGTGTGCACGGGGCCGACCTGCGGATCGCGCTGTTGACCGAGGGCGAGTTCTTCGGCGAGGTGGACCTCGTCAGCGACAAGCCCTCCGACATCACCGTGCGGACGATCACCCCCTGCGTGCTCCTGACGCTCTCGCGCAAGGACCTCGACCTGATCCTCGACGAGGTGCCCAACCTTCGCGACGATTTCCAGCGGGCGATCGCCGAGCACCTGGAACTGCGGAGCACGGTCAACCGCTACGGCGAACGGAACATCGACCTCGTCTCGGGCTTCGCCGAGAACGTGGAGATCCCCGAGACCTTCGTCGACTACGCCGCCCACCCACGCGAGTATTCGCTGGCCGCCGTGCAGACGGTGGTGCGGGTCCACACCCGCGTCTCCGACCTCTACAACGGGCCCTACGACCAGCTGGAGGAGCAGATCCGGCTGACGATCGAAGGGATCAAGGAGCGTCAGGAGTGGGACCTGGTCAACAACCCGAAGTTCGGGCTGCTCCACTCGGTCGACCCGGCGATGCGGATCAGCACCCGCTACGGGGCGCCCACGCCCGACGACCTGGATGAACTGCTCTCGCTCGTGTGGAAGAAGCCGGCGTTCTTCCTGGCCCACCCCAAGGCGATCGCCGCCTTCGAGCGGGAGTGCACCTGGCGCGGCGTGCCGCCGGTCACGGCGTCGATCAACGGCGCGAGCGTGATCACCTGGCGCGGCGTGCCGCTGGTGCCGTGCGACAAGCTGGAGGTCAAGAACCGCTACGGCTCGACGCAGTCGGCCGGCACGACCAGCATCCTCCTGGTGCGGGTCGGCGAGACCGACCAGGGTGTGGTGGGGCTGCACCAGACGGGCATCCCGGGCGAGATCATGCCCAGCCTCTCGGCCCGCCTGATGGGCCTCGACAGCCTGGGAGTCGCCTCCTACCTGCTCACCAACTACTTCTCGCTCGCCGTCCTCACCGACGACGCACTCGGCGTCCTCGAAAACGTCGAGGTCGGCTACTACCACGACTATCGCGCGGCCGAACGCAGTGGCTTCGCGGACGGATCCGACATCTGACAGGCCCACCAGAAAGGAATCTCCATGTCCGACAGTCTTTTGCAGCGCAGCGTGACGACGTCGGTGGCTCGCAACCTCGCGACCACGACCAAGACGCGGCCGATGATGATGT
>JBJTPO010000659.1:0-5674 GCA_046075145.1 Planctomycetota bacterium | reverse complement strand
GATCGATTCGAGGGGTAGTTCATAGGCTGGCTCCCTCTGGTTGGATTCTTTCGGGGGCACAAGTTGCCGGTAGGCAGGTATTCTTTCGGCCGACTGAGCCCACGCACGCCCAGGAGCCAAGCCATGCATACCCTCCCGCTGCTCGTCGTAACCCTCGCTGTCGCGCTCTCCTGGTGCCCCCTCGGTGCTCAAGAGCCAGATACCTGGGATCCGGCTGATTACGAGCTGCGCATCATGACAGCCAAGCCTGGAAAACTCGAGGCACTTCACGACTGGTTTCAGGCTCACCGTGAAGACGTGCTAGCCAAGAATGGGGCTGAGAGCATCGCCTATCTCGTTCCGGCTGGAGGAGACCCCGAAGACAAACTCGTGGCGATCCTGCGGTTTCAAGATTACCCGGCAAAGATCCGGTTTCTGCGGGCGACAGGCGAAAACGCACTCTGGAACCAAGTTGCCGATCCGGAATCCAGCCCTGACGCCCTTGTGGCCAAAGTAGAGCACATGAGCCTGCAGCGGCTTGTGTTCTCGCCCAAGTTCGAGCCCACCCAGCAGTCTGAGCCCCGGGTATTCGAACTCAGGACCTACACCTGCCCATCAGAGCCCATGCTTGCCCGGCTTCATGACCGGTTCCGCGAGCACACCATGAAGCTCTTCGAGAAGCACGGCATGGAGAATCTCGTGTACTGGCGGGTCCGGGACATCGAGGACGGGGAGCGAATGCTGGTCTATCTACTGGGCCACAAGAGTGTCGAGGCGGCCCAGAAGAGCTTCGCGGCCTTCAGGAGCGATCCCGAGTGGCTGGAGGCGAAGCGAGACTCGGAGGAGCGTGCAGGCGGCTCTCTCACCATTCCAGACAACGGGGTGCTGTCCGTGTTCCTGACGCCCACTGACTACTCGCCGCTGAAGTAGCCCGCGTGCGTAAAATCGAGCATGCGTGGCCAGTCCTGTTTAATTGTCGTCAAATCAGTCCACCACCAGAATACGGCCCAAGTAGCCCACGAAATGGCCGAGGTGCTGGGGGCTGAATGTGTCCCACCCGAGGAAGTGCCCTACACGAGCTTGGACCAGTGCAGGTTGGTTGGGTTCGGCTCGGGGGTCTACTACGGCCGGATGCACGAGGCTCTGTTCGAGTGGCTCCGGGGCCTGCCTGACGCCCCCGAGGCCACCAAGCCCGCGTTCGTCTTCTCGACGTCCGGGCTGCCCATTTTGGCGAAGCTCTGGCACGCCCCGCTTAAAAAGCTCCTGGCTCGTAAGGGCTTCGAGGTGGTGGGGGAGTTCGCGTGCCGGGGCTTCGATACCTGGGGACCACTCTGGCTGACCGGGGGCCTGAACTGGCGGCACCCGAATGAGCGAGATCTGGCCAGGGCGAGGGAGTTTGCGGCGAGGGTGGTGGGGGCCTGAATTTCTTGCTTCTGAGACCCAACGTTTGAATGATCGCCGCCGCGCCTTTGCACGCGGCATTACTGCCGTGCAAATTGTGGGCGCACATGGGACAACTTTGCAGGTCCTGCAAGCACGCCTGGCGCGGGTTGCTCAACGGAATGGTATGCCCTACTCTAGGCAGGGATTCGTCCCCTACGAGAAAGGCGATTCTTAATGAATCCTGAAATGCTCAAGCAAGAGCAGGCCGCCATCACCCTCACATTACAGGTATTGGCCGCCGTCGCGGTGGTAGTCGCGCTTCTGGCGGTGCTTGGCTACAGGGCGTTGAGGCGAAAGCCGAAGGAACCGCGTAAGGACAAGCAGGACGGCCGTTGACCCGACAGTCCGCCTTGCCACCGCGGGCATCTTCGACAGCGCGGTTTACGGCTAACTATCTCTGCCGTATTCCCCAAGGGGGGCGGAACACGGTTTTGTGTTGAGTATGGGGCCACCAACGATGGCACCAAGCCAACCCATCTGCAAATGTGCTTGGCTGAGATTTGGGGAATAAGGCATGTCAACCAAGAAGACAGTTACCTGCTTTCTTGTGGAACTGCTGACGCATCGCGATCTGGCACGGCAGTATCAGTCGCGGTCCCAAGGTCTCGCTCAAGTGCCGCTGCCGTATCTTCCTTGCCTTGCGCTCGATATGCAGCGATCAGCAGTTGCGCGGTACGCGGAACCAGCGGATCATCATCTCCGAACTGGCTCCTGCGAAAGTCCAATACGCGCTTAAAGCATTGCTCTGCACCCTCGTAATTCTCTTCTAATAACCAAATCATGCCTAGATCGTCGATGCTATCGACAGTGTCTTCGTGATCTTTCCCAAGGGCTTTGCTCCGTATGGCGAACGCGCGGAACACAAGCATTTTGGCCTTCTCGTAGTGTTCGCGCTCCCGATAGACGACGCCTAGATTCGTGAGAGCCTGCGCTGTGTTTGGGTGCATTGGCCCAAGTATTTTTTCCCTGATGACGAGGCAGCGTTCAAACAATGCGCCTGCTTCGTCGTAAGCTTCCTGTGCGAAGAGGCAGACGCCGAGTTGGTTGAGGGTGTCGGCAGTATCGGGATGGCCTGCCCCGAGTTGTTCCTCCCGAATTGCGAGCGCCCGCCTCAGTAATGGTGCGGCCTCTTCGCTGCGAGCATCCGCTTGCAGGACCCCAGCGCTGGCTACGAGCAGGTCTGCGACAGACGGGTCGTTTAACCCAAGTTGCGACTCACGAATGCTGGTTGCCCTCGCGTAGAGCCGCAATGCTTCTAGATAGCTGCCGACATCGGCGTTAAGCCGAGCCTCATCGCACAGGCAGCGAGCCGTTTCAAGGTGGTCTGGCCCATGAATAGCGGTAACGCGGGTAACCACGGTTTGTGCAAGCTTTAGCGCTTCCTCGTTGTCTCCGTTAGCGATGAGTACGCTTAAGCGACTCCGCAGGCGCGCAAGATCCGTCGTGTCAGCAGTCGCTGGCACAGCGGCGCATGCTGCTGCGAGCAGAAATCCACCGATCGCTAGGGCACGCCACATCCCTGCAGTCTTAAGGGCTGTCCGTAGAGTTGGGGGTGCGGCACACATGTGGATCGCCCGACAGAACCTACTGTTCCGACACATCAATACCGCCCTCATGTGGACCGTCGGCCGGCTTGACCCACTCCAAGATCTCCGAAAGGCGGTCTGGCCCGAGAATACGAACCCAGTCGGTGCGTAGCATCAAGATAACGCGGTAAACATATTCGCCGCGTTTCTGCTGGAGCACGACAAATGTAATCGGCACAGCTGCCAAACCCTTCATTGGCGGTTGAACCAGCCCGGAAACCTCCATGCGCTGTGCTGGTTTCCCATTAAGAGTGGCGGCTGTGGGTTCTGACGCTTTGTAGCCGCTCATTATTCGTTGCTTAATATCTTCGGCCACTAATCGCAGGCCGTTGGCGTCGTCCAGCGCGAAGTCCTGAAATCCGGCTTTTTGAAATACCGCAACTTCGATGGCCAAGACTTCGTTGGGAAGGGTGAGGCGATGCGTGAGAAAGTGGATTGGCTCCTCGACTTCGTTCGACGTCAATTGCCAATCAGCAGGCACCCACACCTGCAACCCCGGGAGATCCTGATACTTGCCAGGGCGAGAGCCCGCAGTGTGGGCGATTTTGACAATCTCGAGGGTTCGGGCAGCGGCGTTACTGGCAGCCATAAACATGGGGACCGACGCAAGCCCGCCTCCCAGCAGAAATAGCGTCCACCAAAAGCTTGCCACCGGGTAGCCCGGCCTAGGAGAAGAAAACCAGAAAGGCGGCATCACTAGTTTCGGCGCTCCAAGGCGACCGATCGTCTCAAGGAACGGTGTGGAACAACCGTCAACGAACGCGTGCGCTCTTCCGTTTGTGGCGATCCGGAGACTTCCGTTGAATCTAAGCCGAAGCCAATTGAGTAACATGAACCATGGCAAACTCATGCCCGCGGCCATGCCGATGCGGCTCGCGAAGGGAGACGACTTAGCGTCACCAAATGTACTCAGCATCAGCGTATAGCCGGCCACCACAAGTAGCCCCGTGGCTATGGCGATAACGTTTACAACCGTGTTGCGGCGCACGCGCGTGGCGAAATCGGCAGAACAAGCGGTGTAGACCAGCGTCAACTTGTTGCGGCGACTCAAAAAGAAAAGGGGGGCAGCAAGCATTAGGAGGCCTACGACATTCGTCATCCACTGCAATCCGCTGATTCGAAAGAAGAATGGGCACATAAACAGTGAAATGGCACACGCCCATAGCGCGGCTGCGCCCGTGCTCACGCCGTAGCTATGCTTTTTCTCCTCGAGGACAACAGGTTCCGCTGGGTGCTCCGCTCCGCACATGACGCAGGCACTCGGGAGCGTGCATTTACCTCTACTTATGGGAAGACGTAGGAACCGCCCCTGGACACCGAATCCTCGATGTGCTGTGGACACATCAGCGTTTTGCATGGGGATGGCAACCGGTTTGCCACCAACGGCTGATGCCGTAGCCGGCGGACTGCCCTGTGCCTGGGGTGAGGCTAACTTGGCCATGACCTTGGCGGCTGCGGCCGAGGTGAGGCCCTTTGTTACAAGCAGATCTTGCACCTTGTCAGCCGACATGCCGGCCGCAATCTGCTTCTTGGCAAATGCGACTACAGCCTGCATCAGGTTTTCGGGGGTTGGCGTCTGACTCGACATTAGATTCCCTTGCAAGGCACCGTCGCCGCTTGGTCACAGTACATTGTTCCCTCAGACTCGCTCAATCCTTTGCTGCCGTCTGTCTCTCAGCCTGACTATGAGCCTCTGCTCGCGAGCAAGGGCGGGCAACCTGTATTTTGCGAGCCGCACCATTAAGGCCTGGCCTCGGGTCCAACACCCGAACTCCGATAGCAACCTCATCCGCATCGCTGGTGAAGTGCGCGACCGGCCAATCGTCCGGTCCGTAGCCGCCTTCATGACAATCACCCTCGAGTCGACACGACAAAACCCTTCGACCACTTGCATGCGCTGCAATGCACCTTCACCCTTTTGTGCCACCGCATCGCCCATCCTCCAAGCGGCATAGCGAGCCCAAGGCCAAGCCAGCCGAGCGTGCCAACACCCAAGGTGCAAACCGCGGCAATAAATGCGATCGTGTGCCAGCGGTACCGCCTAGGGAAGTTGCGGCGAAAGCTCGCTTCGCTGCCCCCAAAGAATTTGCGGCCACAGCTTGGACAAGACCGCGGGAGATCCGAGAATTTACAGTAGCCAAGCTTAGGCACCTCGTTCTTAGGCACCTCGTTCTTAGGCAAGGGGCTGGTTTGCCCCTGCGGCGTTGCCAGACTGGACACTACCCCCGCCGCAGCGCCTGGGCTGAGGCCTTTTGCGACGAGAAGATCCCGCACCTTCTCAGCTGTCATGCCAGCTGAACGTTGCTTCCGTGCAAACGCTATCACGGCCTGCATCAATTGCTCAGGGGTTGGCTTAGGGCTAGACACGACTTCGTCTCCGATAAGCTTGCCAACGAAGTCGCGGGCAAGCTAGGCCTGAGTTTACAAGGGTAATCGGATTGCTCCATTCAAAAGTATGTTGCGACTGGCTCACAACACCCTTGACCCTCGGGAGCCGCGGGTAATTCCGTCCGAAACGCTATTCCTCGGACTGGCTGCTTGCCGCGCGATTCGGTTGCAGTTGCAACGGCACAAGCAGGTTTTCAGCTGCTTCCAAAATGCGATCGGATTCAGGTGGTAGTGACCGCAACCCAAGCAACGACACCGGCCCGCTATGAGAAGCCAGG
>JBJTPO010000658.1:0-1522 GCA_046075145.1 Planctomycetota bacterium | reverse complement strand
ATCCAGTTCGCCCTGCTCGAGAAGCTGATCCTGATCGCCTCGGCCGGCCTGGCGGCGGGCTTCGCCCTTGCCTTCGGTCTCGGCGGCCGCGACGTGATGGCGGGCATCCTCTCGGGCTACTACGTGCGGCAGCGGCTGCAGGCGGGCGACCGCGTGAGCGTGGCCGGCCTGGAGGGCACCGTCCGCGAGGTGGGCCCGGTGGCCACGATCATCGAGACCCGCGAGGCGGGGGCGGTGTCGCGGCACTCGGTTCCCAACTCCAAGATGCTGCAGGAGGCCGTGCGCTGAGTTCACGCGGGCGAAGCCATCGCCTCGTGCGAGGCTGGTTAACACAGCGAGATGTCACCGTGCCCTGAAGTCGGCCGGTGACGATGGGCGACCCCGGGCAGGGGCGCGACCAAACCCGACGGGCCCGCGGTGCGAGAGCGCCGCGGGCCTGCGGCGTTCCCGGGGCCATGACCGGCCGTCCAGCGGGACACGCCGGAGAAGGTTTTGCCTGGCCCGCTCGTTCGCGGTTGCGTGAGCAGAGCCCGGGCTGCGTCCTCGAGGCCGGCGCCGAGCAGGTGGCGACTCTTGGACGCTACTGCCGGATCAGGATCCGTGAGCCCGGGCCGAGGATGTCGAGCAGCTCGGTCAGGTCACGGACCGAGACGACGAGGCTCGCCGGGGCGGCGTCTTCGCCGACCAAAGCCGGGTCGTCGGCGGCCTGGATCGAGAGGCCGTCGGCCAGCAGGATCGCAGGACCGGCGGCAGGGCCGGCCGGAGCCTGGGTCGGATCGCGGCGGACATCCGCCACGGGAACGGCGCTGCCCACCCGCGGCAGAAACTCGCGGCCGACCGAGACGGGAAAGCTGCCGGCATAGGCGCCCCCCACCTGCAGGCTGATCCGCCGCCGGGCCACGCTCACCACCGCGTCGAAGGGGCCGCGGATCACCTTGAGGTGTTCGCCCGGCACCAGCTGCAGCGGATCGCCGACCCCGTTGATCTTGGCGAGCAGCTGCCAGGAGACGCCGAGCTGGGCGGCGATCGCCGGCAGCGTCTCGCCGGCGGCCACCACGTGGGGCGGCAGCAGCATGTCCTGCTGGGAATAGATGACCGTGCCGGCGAGCTGGCCGAGCAGGTCTTCGAGGCGATGACTCTCCTCGAGGCCGATCGACGGGTCGTCGTACCAGACCGAGAGGGCGGTGAGCGCCTCGGCGTAACGGCCGGCTGAGAGCTTCTCATGGGCGTCGGTCCAGGCGGTGGCGAAGGCGGCGGAGGAGGGCAGCGTGCCCGGCGGAGGCGGCATCTCCGGCGGCAGCGACGCGGGCGGCGGCGGCGCGAGCGCGGCGAGCCGCTCGGGCCGGTCACGACCGTCGCCGGCGGCCACGGCCACGTCTTCCTGGACAGGAGGCGGCGCTGACTCGGCGGCGAGGTAGGTCGGTGCGCCAGGCGGAGCGGCGCCGGACGGCGGAGGCGCAGCCGCCGTGGCCGCGGCGGCTCCGGCTGTGAGGCCCGCTACGGCGGCGGTGGCGACGGCGGC
>JBJTPO010000657.1:0-4261 GCA_046075145.1 Planctomycetota bacterium | reverse complement strand
TCGGGCGTGATGGCCTACTACGCGGCCCGGGAGTCACTGCAGTCGTGGGGTAGCGACTTCGGATATCAGTTCATCGACGAGGACTGGACGCTCGCCTATCCGCCCGCCGACCCCGCCCTGGCTGACGTCGAGCAACGCGCCGTCGCGGAATCCCGCAGTCGGCTCGAGTGGCTCGCGCAGTCGCGGCCGCAGAAGCGGACGAAGCCGGCCGTGCAGTACCGCGCCTCGAACACCCGCGGCGGGGTCGTGTCCTCGGAGGGGCCGAGCGTGCTCGGCGACCAGTCACGGTTCGATTGGACGGAGGAGCAGGCCGAAGCCGCCGGTCGTGGCTTCCGGGCCGGCGGCGATTCGGCGGGCGGCCGGGGCGACGCCGTGCTCGGCAACGGCACGGGTGATCCCGCCGCTGCTGCGGTCGGCAACGGCTTATCGGGCGGCGGTGGAAGCAGCCAGGGGGACCGCTACCTCGGGCCCTCGAAGTTCTATGGCGGCAGCGGGCAGGCCGCGGGAGCTGGGCCGACAGGCGCGGCGATCGCCACTGGGAACGGCACTGGAAGCGGCACTGGAAGCGGAGCGTCGGGCGATCCCGCCGGGCTACTTGCCGCGGACGGCCTCGATGGCGCCGCCGCCGGTGGCGTCGCGGGAGGTACGGCTGCCGAGGGCGGGGCGGCGGGCGGCGATGGCGAGTGGTCTGCGGGGGCGGGCGACGTCGCGGGTGCTGCCGGTGCGACGGGTGGTGCCGCCGGAGGTTCCGCTGCTTCGTCGGCAACGGGTGGCGGCGCCGGATCGTCCGGGGCCGGCATGGCGGCGGCAGCCTCGGGCGGGGGCGGCGGGGGCAGCTTCGGGCCTGCGCTGCCCGGCATGGCTGAAGGCCAGGCGGCGGGCGCGAGCGGCGGCCAGCAGAACGGTGCTGACGGTCAGTGTTCGCTGGCCGGGCCTCGCGGCAGCAACTGGGCGAGCCTCGCCACGAGCGACCGGCCGATTCCGCTCACGCGGCCCCTGCGGCTTGAATGCTCGGCCAACGAGTTTCGGTTGCTCGGCAGCGGCGGCCGCGTCACGGCCCGCGTCGCGATCCCTGCCCGCACCGCCGACGCCGTCGACCCGCTCGTTCGCGAGGTGCACACCGTGGTCGGCGGCTGGGGCATGGCAGGCGACCGGATGTATTGGAAGCCCGAACTCGTGCTCACGGCCACGCCTGACGGCGTCGGGCGGCGCGACGAGCTCGAGCAGCTGCTCGCCGACAGCGGCCTCGACACGCGCCGGGCAGACGAAGGCGATGCGGTCCGCGCCCTGCCTCCCGTTCACCGCACCGGCGGTGTGTTTCGAGCCCGCTGAGACCTGGAAGCCGGAGCCGAGCCGATGCCACGCCACCGCGCCGAAGCCGACCTCTCCGCCGGCCAGGATTCGTTCCTCGACGTCGTCACGAACATCGTCGGCATCCTCATCATCCTCGTGATGGTGATCGGTGCCCGCGTGCGGCAGATCATCCTCGATCCACCTGATGCGGCGGCCGCTCCCGCGGCGGCCGCGGTGCTCGCCGAAGCCACGGAACTCGGCCAGACGGTCACCTCGACCGAGTCCGAGATCGATCAGCTCGAGGCGCAGATCGCGGAGGTCGAGCTCGAGGCAGCCGCCGCGGCCCAATCCCGGCTCAATCTCGCGACCGCCGTGGCCGCCGCCACGCGGGAACTGGAACGACGCAAGGCCGAAGCCGATGCCGCCAGCGTGGCCGGGGCCGAGCGAGCGGCCCGGCGTCGGGCGCTCGCGGCGGAAATTCAGGAGTGCACGCTCGAGACCAAGGGCCTGGCCCACGCCAGGGCCACGACCGAGGAGGTGCTCGCCTATCCCACGCCGATCGGCCGCACCGTCAATGGTGAGGAGATCCACTTCCGGCTCGCCGAGGGCCGGATCGCCTACGTGCCGCTCGAGGAGCTCTTTGAGTTGGCCAAGGCCCACACGCGCCGCAACGCCGACTCCCTCTCGAATCTCGCCGCCCGGGTCGTGACGGTGGGGCCCGCCCGTGACTTCAGCCTCGACTACGTCGTGGAGACCAAGGTCGACCGGGCGCGTGGCCAGGTGCTGGTGCGGTCGCGGGAGTGGGTCGTGCGGCCGGTGGGGCCGGCCGTCGGCGAGCCGGTCTCCGAGGCGCTCGGGCCGACGTCGCGGTTTCGTGGCGTGCTGTCGGGAGTGAAGCCCGACACGACCGTCACCCTCTGGTGCTACCCCGACAGCTTCGAGGGCTACCGGGCGATCCGGGCCGAACTGCATCGCCTTGGCATCCCGACGGCCGGCCGGCCGCTGCCCGACGGAGCGCCGATCGGCGGATCGACCGAGGGCAGCAAGAGCGTGGTGCAGTGACCGTGGCCTGGCGAAGCGCGACCGTCAGCGGATCACCGCGCGGATCCCGGCCTCGGCGGCGGCCGCGAGTTGGTCGAGCTCGGCTTCGTTCACGACCAGCGGCGGCATGATCACGACCACGTCGCCCAGCGGCCGCAAGACCGCACCGTGCCGGCGGGCCACCGCGCAGGCCCGGCGGCCCCGCTGCTCCTGCCAGGGGTGAGGGCGGCCGGTCGCCTTGTCGGCCACGAGCTCGATGCCGAGAACGAGGCCGCACTGCCGCACGCCGCCGACGCCGTCGAGCTCGGCCAGCCGCGCGGCGTGGGCAGCCAGCCGGTCGATTTTCGGGGGCAGCGACTCGAGCACCCGCTCGTCGCGAAACAGGTCGAGCGAAGCCAGCCCCACCGCGGCGGCCAGCGGATTTCCGCCGTAGGTGTGGCCGTGGTAGAAGGCCCGCTGGTCGGCATGTGAGCCGAGGAAGGCGTCCCAGATGCAGCCGTGGGTGAGCGTGGCGGCCATCGGCAGGTAGCCGGCGGTGAGTCCCTTGGCCAGGCAGAGGAAGTCGGGGGCCACGCCCTCCTGCTCGCAGGCGAACATCGTGCCGGTCCGGCCGAAGCCGGTGGCCACCTCGTCGAGGATCAACAGCACGTCGTGCCGGCGGGTGAGTTCGCGCACGCCCCGGAGGTAGCCGGGCGGGTGAACGATGATCCCGCCGGCCATCTGCACCAGCGGCTCCATGATCACGGCCGCAAGTTCATGGGCATGAGCGGCGAGCACCGTCTCCAGGGCCGCCAGCGATTCCGCGAGCGAGGGGGCCCGCCCCGAGGCGTCGGGCACCCCCGGCGGTGCCAGTCGGATCGGCGCGAACGTGAGCGGCTCGAACATCGCCGTGAACCGATCCACTCCTCCCACGCCCACGGCGCCCAGCGTGTCGCCGTGGTAGGCCTCGTCGATCGCCACGAACCGGATCTTCTCCGGCCGGGCGGGATGGGTCTGCCGCCAGAACTGGAAGGCCATCTTGAGGGCCGCCTCGATCGCGGTCGACCCGTCGTCGGAGAAGAACACCCGGTCGAGCCCGGCGGGCGCGACGCCCGCCAGCCGCCGGGCGAACTCGACGGTGGTCGGGTTCGAGAGCCCGAGGTTCGTCGTGTGGGCAACCTTAGCAGCCTGCTCAGCCAGCGCCGCGTCGAGCCGCGGGTGGCGATGGCCGTGCACGTTGCACCACATGCTCGCCGAGCCGTCGAGGTAGCGATTGCCATCGGTGTCGATCAGCCAGCAGCCTTCGCCGCGCTCGATCAGGAGCGGCTCGTACTCTTGCATCTGGGTAAAGGCATGCCAGACATGGTGGCGATCCCAGCGGGCGAGTTCCTCGTGGCCACGGGTCATGGCAGCACCACCCGGGTGCCGATCCGGGTCGCGAGCGCGGCATCCCCCCGGCCCTGCACCACGGCCGCCTCGATCACGCCCTGTGAGCCGACGAGCGCCACGATCTCGCCCGGCGCCGCCTGGCCGTAGGTCCGGACGACTCGGGTGACCTCGCGATCGCCCACCGTCAGCCGGCCGGCTGCGGCCAACCGGGGCAGCAGCTCGGCCGGCAGGTTGGTGAGCAGGTTGCCGAAGGTATCGATGGCGACCACCTCCCCTTCGATGCCGGCCGGGGTCTCGCGGGGCTGCGGGATCGGGAATCGCTCGAGCGGGCCGGCGGCTGGGCCGAGCGACTCGGGGGGCTCGCCTTGGACCAGCGCGGCGGCCGCCGGGGCAAACACGTCGCGGCCGTGAAACGTCGTGGACGCGTCCGGCGGCACGGTGAGCACCCGCGCGTCGTCGGCCGGCGCGGCGGCCAGCACCCGGGAGAGGACACCGTTGTCTGGTGCGAGATACTCCTGCCTGCCGGCCCGCACCCACACGATTCGCCGGGCCGTGCCGA
>JBJTPO010000656.1:0-3317 GCA_046075145.1 Planctomycetota bacterium | reverse complement strand
GGCGAGCTCGTGGCGGTCGCCGCCCCCGACCGCTGGTTCACCTACTACTACTGGCTCGACGACGCGAAGATGCCCGACTTCGCCCGCACCGTCGACATCCACCGCAAGCCGGGCTACGACCCGGCGGAGCTGCTGCTCGATCCGACGCTGCCGCTGCCCGCCCTCAAGATCGCCTGGACGCTGGCGAAGAAAACGCTCGGCTTCCGCGCGCTCCTGGACGTGATCGGCACCAACGCGAGCATCGTGCGGGGCTCCCACGGCCGGCTGCCCGAGCGGGTCGAGGATGGGCCGGTGTTGTTGTGCACCGATGGTCGCGGGGCCCGGGAGCGGATGGCGATGCACGAGGTGCGGGACGTGCTGCTCGACCTCGTGGCGGGGTGAGGCGGGGAAGGGGCGACTGGCGACGCTGGTTCACTCGATCGTGGGGCAGGTTTTCAACCTGCCGGGTGGGTGTCGGGGCTTCGGGGCGTTGTGGTGCCCGAAGCTCGGCGAGGCAGACTGCACGTCAGCCCCACGGTCGATGGCTGGCAGACTACACGTCAGCCCCACGGTTGATGGCGACGGGGAAGGGCCCCGGTCATGTCATCAGATCCGGGATCACGCGGGCGTGCTCGACGCCGGTGAGCTTCTGGTCGAGGCCCTGATAGCGGTAGGTGAACCGCTCGTGGTCGAAGCCGAGCAGTTGCAGGGCCGTGGCGTGGAAGTCACGGATGTGCACCGGGTCCTTGACGATGTTGTAGGAGAAGTCGTCGGTCTCGCCGTAGATCTGGCCGCCCCGGGCGCCGCCGCCGGCCATCCACATCGTGAAGCAGCGGGGATGGTGGTCGCGGCCGTAGTTCTGCTTCGAGAGGCCCCCCTGCGAGTAGACCGTGCGACCGAACTCGCCTCCCCAGATCACGAGCGTCTCGTCCAGGAGGCCGCGGGCCTTCAAGTCGCTGATCAGGCCGTAGGTGGCGTGGTCGATGTCGTTGCAGCCGTTCTTGAGCCGGCCCACGAGGTTGCCGTGGTGGTCCCAGTGGTTCAAGTAGATCTGCACGAACCGCACGCCCCGCTCCACCATCCGCCGCGCCATCAGCACGGAGTTGGCGAACGAACCGGGCTTCGTGACCTGCTCGCCATAGAGGCCGAGCGTCGATTCCGGCTCGCCCGAGATGTCGGTGAGCTCAGGCACGCTCGACTGCATCCGGAAGGCCATCTCGTACTGGGCGATCCGGGTCCGCGTCTCAGGGTCGCCGATCCGGGCTAGGGTCCGCTCGTTCAGGGCTTGGAGGCCGTCGAGCGTGGTCCGGCGGACGCCCGCCGATACGCCGGGCGGGTTGTTGATGTAAAGGATCGGGTCGCCGGCGGACCGGAAGCTGACCCCCGCGTGCTCGCCCGAGAGGAAGCCGCTCGACCAGAGCCGGGCCCCGATCGCCTGGGCCTGCTCGACCACCGTCGAGCGGGCCACGAGCACCACGAACGTGGGCAGGTCGGCGTTCAGCGAGCCCAAGCCGTAGCTGGCCCAGGAGCCGAGGCAGGGGCGGCCGGTGACCTGGTTGCCTGTCTGAATGTAGGTGATCGCCGGCTCGTGGTTGATCGCCTCGGTGTGCATCGAGCGGATGAAGCACATCTCGTCGGCCACCTTGCCCGTCCAGGGCAGCAGTTCGTTCATCCACATCCCGCACTGGCCCTGGCGGGAAAACTTGAAGATCGAGGGGGCGATCGGAAACCTGGTCTGCACCGAGGTCACGGTGGTGAGCCGCTGGCCGGCGCGGACGCTCTCGGGCAGGTCCTTGTCGTACCAGTCGTCCATCTGCGGCTTGTAGTCGAACATGTCCTGCTGCGGCGGGCCGCCCACCATGTGCAGGTAGATGACATGCTTGGCCTTGGGCGCGAAGTGGGGGCCGACCGCGCCGGCCACCCGCTCGAAGCCGACGGCTGGATCGAGCGCCGTGGCGCGGGCGGTGGAACAACTGCTTCCGATCAGCGTGGCGAGCGCCGCGCCGCCGAGCAGGTGGCTGCCCTGCTCGAAGAACCGGCGGCGGGTGAGGGTGAGGCCGAGCTCGGCCAACGGGGAAGGAAGCGGGTTCATTTGCAGCGCACCTCGTCGAGGTTCGAGAGCTGGTTGACGAGCATCGTCCAGGCCGCGAGGCGGGGCAGGTCGGCCGCGCGGGGCTTCGACTCGCCTACGGAGACGAGCTTGGCGGCATCCTCGGGATGGGCCGCGTAGTGTTCGGCGAGCCGGGCCAGCGAGCCGCCCACCACCTCCCGCTCGTCGGGCTCGAGCGGCCGGGCAAGCAGCCGCCGCGCGATGAAGTCGAACCGGGCCAAGTCGTCGCCGGGCTGCTCCAGGGCGAGGTCGGCGAGCGCCCGCGCGGCCTCCACGAACTGCGGGTCGTTCAGGGTCACGAGCGCCTGGAGCGGTGTGTTGGTCCGCTCCCGCTTGACCGTGCAGATCTCGCGGGCCGGGGCGTTGAAGATCTCGAGCGAGGCCGGCGGAGCCGATCGCTTCCAGAACCAGTACACGCTGCGGCGGTAGAGGTTTCCGCCGGCGTCGGGGACATACTGCTTGGTGTTGCTGTCGGGCATGGCCACGGCCTCCCAGACGCCCTCCGGCTGGTAGGGCTTCACGCTGGGACCGCCGAGCTTCTTCACGAGCAGACCGCTGGCGGCGAGCGCCTGGTCGCGGACCATCTCCGCGTCCATCCGGAAGCGGGGCCCGCGGGAGACGAGCCGATTGTCGCGGTCGGCGGCGATCTTCCCGGGTGTGGTCACGGCGGCCTGCCGGTAGGCGGCACTCGTGAGCATCTGTCGGAACAGCCGCTGCACGTCCCAGCCGTGCTCCCGGAAATCGACGGCCAGCCAATCGAGCAGTTCCGGATGGCTGGGAAGGTCGCCCGTGATCCCGAAGTCGCCGGCCGTCTTGACGAGGCCCGTGCCGAACACCTCCTGCCAGAAGCGGTTGACCGTCACGCGGGCCGTGAGCGGATGCTCGGGCGCGAGCAGCCACTTCGCGAGGCCGAGCCGGTTGCGGGGCAGATGATCGGGGAAGGGGGGCAGGGCCGCGGGCGTGTCGGCCGTGACCGGCTCCTTCCGCTTGTCGTATTCGCCGCGGTCGAGGATGTGGGCCATGGGCGGCTCGGGCTTCTCGGCCATCACGTGGGCGATCGTGCCACGGCCCTTGATCGCGGTGATCTCGGCCTCGAGGTCGGCCGCCGCCTTGGAGGCGGCGACGAAGGCCTGGTCCTGTGACGCCAGCCACGAGTCGTAGTCGGCGAGCGCGGCGGCCTGCGAGACGCCCCGAACCTCGGCCTCCGAAAAGGCGCGGCCGTGGATCA
>JBJTPO010000655.1:0-3292 GCA_046075145.1 Planctomycetota bacterium | reverse complement strand
AGACGCTGGTCACGGTGGTTCGCTACGTCGAGCGGGGCTGCGACTTCCACCGCCTGGCCCGGTTCCTCGAGACCTACGTCAACGAGTGACCGGCTTCACGGCTGCAGGGGCATCCCTGCCCCCTGCAGCCTTCGCGGCCCTCGGGCCTTCGGCCCCGGCCGCCGGCCGCACCTCCGGGCGGCCGTGCTCGTGCGATTTCTGGCGCACGACGATCGTCCAGACGAATCGTGTGCTCAATGGTCGCTTCCTCGACTCTTCGTCCGCTCGGGGTTGCCCGTGCCCCGGAGCCGGCGTTGGCGGCAAGCGGAGCCATGGATGGCGGAGCGCGGCCGGCATCGAGTGAGCGGAGCCCAGGATGGGCGCAGCGAACGTCCGGGCGACGGGGTCGGGCAGCCCCGAGCCTCGTAGGAGGTTGCCGCACCTGCCGTAACGGAGACAGCCTCGCGGTCAGGCCTGCGTGAGCGTGCCCTTGGTGCTCGGGATGCCCGGCTGCCGCGGATCGGGCTCGACCGCCATCCGCAGCGAGCGGGCCAACCCCTTATAGACGGCCTCCGCGATGTGGTGGCCATTGCGACCGTGGTGGAGCACGGCGTGCACGTTCGCTCCGGCCGTCGCCGCAACGCTCTCCCAGAAGACCTCGACGAGTTGGGCGTCGAACGTGCCGATCGTGGGCACCGGGAAGTCGACGGCGAAGACGCAGGCCGCCCGGCCGCCGAGATCGACCGCCGCCGTGACGAGCGCCTCGTCCATCGGGAGCACACAGTGGCCGTAGCGGCGGATGCCGCGGCGGTCGCCAGGGCCTCCGCCACCGCGATTCCGAGCGCCCGGCCCACGTCCTCGACCGTGTGGTGGCCGTCCACGTGGGTGTCGCCGGTGCAGGCGACCTGCAGGTCGACCAGCGAGTGGCCGGCGAGGAGCGTGAGCATGTGGTCGAAGAAGCCGATGCCCGTGGCGATCTCGGCCCGGCCGGTGCCGTCGAGATCGAGCGACAGCCGGATGTCGGTTTCCTTGGTCGTGCGCGTGACGGTGGCGGTGCGGGGCATGCGTGAAGCGGGGTTGGTGGGTGCGGGGCTCAAAGGGTCTTCATGATCGCGAGGAAGGCGTCGATCTCATCGTCGGTGCCGACGGTAATGCGCAGGCCGTCCCCCCAGCCGGGATACTGCATATAGCGAATCAGGACCCGCTGGGCCTTGAGGGCCTCGTAGACAGGCTTGTGGGGCCGCTCGGGGTGGGTGCACCAGACGAAGTTGGCCTGGCTCTCGATCGCGTCATAACCGAGGGCCCGCATGGCGTCGGTGAGCCGGCGGCGGGTGGCGACGATCCTGGCCCGGTTGTCGGCCAGCCAGGTCCGGTCGTCGATCGCCGCGGTGGCCGCCGCGATCGAGAGGGCGTCGCAGTTGTAGGAGTCCTTCACCTTGCGGAGTTCGGCGATGATCTCGGGCCGCGCCACGGCGAAGCCGAAGCGGAGGCCGGCCAGGGCATACGACTTCGAGAACGACCGGGTCACGATCACCCGCTCGCACCGCCGCACGAGGTCGAGGCAGTTGGCGTCGGCGAAGTCGCCATAGGCCTCGTCCACGACCAGCGGGCAGGGCAGCCGGTCGGCGATCTCGGCGACGCGGTCCGGGGAGACCAGCGTGCCGGAGGGACTGTTGGGGTTGGCGAGAACGGCGAGCTTGAGACCGTCCCGCGGGGCGGCAAAGGCGTCGGAGAGCGACCAGTCCAGCTCGTAGGCCACCTCCTCGCAATGGGCTCCCTGCAGGCCGGCGAGCGTGCGGTAGAGGATGTAGCTCGGATAGGCGATCCGCAGCCACTCCCCTTCCCCAACGAAGCTGCGGACGAGGATCGTGAGCATATCGTCGGAACCGTTGCCGCACAGGATCCAATCGGAATCGACCCCCAGGATCTCGGCGGCCCGCAGCCGGAAGACGGTGGCCAGCGGGTCGGGATACTTGGCGAGCGTCCGACCCTCGGCCGTGGCCGCGATCGCCCGCGCGACGGCCGGCGACGGGGCGTACGGATTCTCGTTGGTGTTGAGCTTGATCCACTTGCCCGACTGCGGCTGCTCTCCCGGCACGTAGCCGGCGAGTTCGGCGATCGCGGGGCGGACGAGGCTTGCGGCGGGGGTGGTCATGACGACGCCTGGATCGGGGGGACCTCCGAAGTCTACCTCACGCGCGGCGGCCATCCGCCGAACCGGCACGACCGCCACGACCCCGCTGACCGGCAGGACCGCCCCCGAGCAAACAAGGGGGCGCAGCTCATTTCAGCGACGGTCGGCCCCGTGCCGGTGGTCTGGTGGCGAGCGCGCCATCGCATCGTGTGGGTATGGGTCAACCATCTGAAGAAAGTTGACGCCCGATCGTCTTCAGCGGGACGGAAGACACTCTTGGCCGGGGCATCCAAGATCATGAGCCGTGCCGCCTGTTCTGGTCTCGTTACCGGCATCTCCGGACGACCCCGCCCGGAAGACGAGCGTCCCACGGAACTACAGCCGGGCCGTGACGCTGCGGCGGTGGGCCGTGAGGCCCTCGGTGTCGGCGAGCAGGCGGATGTCGTCGGCCATCTCGGCGAGATCGGCCTGTGACAGCGTGAGCACGCTGCCGGCCCGCAGAAAATCATTGGCCGAGAGGCCGGCCGCGAACCGGGCCGTACCGCCCGTGGGCAGGACGTGCGACGGGCCGGCGGCATAGTCGCCGGCAGCCACGGGACTGTAGGGACCAAGGAAGGCCGCCCCCACATGCCGGATCCGGGCGAGCGCCCCTTCCGGATCGCGGGTGTCGATCGAGAGATGCTCGGGGGCGAGCTCGTGGGCAAGCGCCGCCGACTCCTCGTCGCTGCGAGTGACCACGATGCCGGCGAACCGCTGGAGGCTGTCCCGGGTGAGATCGGCCCGCTCGAGCACGGCAAGCTGCTCGGCAAGCTCCGCGGCCACCCGGTCGGCGAGCGCGGCGCTCGCCGTGAGCAGGATCGCGGAGCCGGGTGAGTGCTCGGCCTGGGCGAGCATGTCGGCGGCGATGAACTCGGGCCGGGCGGCGGCGTCGGCCACGATCACGATCTCGCTCGGGCCGGCGATCGAGTCGATCGCCACGTCACCAAACACATATTCCTTGGCAAGCGCCACGAACAGGTTGCCCGGACCCACGATCTTGTCCACGCGGGCGAACCCCTCGACGCCGTAGGCGAGCGCGGCCACCGCCTGGGCCCCGCCGGCCCGCACGACCGTGTCGATGCCGAGCTCGTGGCAGGTGGCGAGCACATGCGTGTTCTCAGCGCCGAACCGCGTGGGGGG
>JBJTPO010000654.1:0-3261 GCA_046075145.1 Planctomycetota bacterium | reverse complement strand
CATCGACATCGGGATGCTGTGGGCCGTGCACAGCACGGGCACATCGGCCCGCACCTCGGCCGGAAACGTTTCCAGTGCCGCCCGCACCTTGGCCGCCATTGGGCCCACGAACCCCGGGTGATTGAAGAACACCCGGATCTTGTCCACGACCGGCGCGCGGTCGCCGAGCGGCTCGCGGGCGGCGGCGATGTTCTCGCGGTACTGCCGGCAACCGGAGTAGCAACTGAAGCCGCTGGTCACGAAGGCGATGGCCCGCTTCACGCCGGCGTCGGCCATCTCCCGGAGCGTGTCGGTGAGGAGGGGGTTCCAGTTGCGATTGCCCCAGTAGATCGGCAGCCGAGGGCCCCGCAGCTCGAGTTCCGCGCGGAGGGCCGAGATCAGGGCGAGGTTTTGCTCGTTGATCGGACTCTTGCCGCCGAAGTGCTGGTAGTGTTCGGCGACCTCGAGCATCCGCTCCCGCGGCACGTTGCGGCCACGCAGCACGTTTTCCAGGAACGGCATCACGTCGTCCGGTCCATCCGGCCCGCCGAACGAGACGAACAACACGGCGTCATAGGCGGCGGGGCGATCGGCGGCGTCGGGAGTCGAGGCCATGGTGGTCAAGCTACTCGCGGGGCTCGTAGGGAAGGGGCAGCCGACCGTTCGGCATACAAGCCCCCCGGCGCGAGCCGGGGGATGACGCGACCCATGCCGCGGGGAACTTGGTCGCTTGCGTCCAGAGGAGTGGCAGGCGTCATCCCCCTTGCTTGCGCAAGGGGGATTTTATTCGGACCCCGCGGACTCGTCGGCACGGGAAGGCATGACCCCACGGGGATTCGAACCCCGGTTACCGCCGTGAAAGGGCGATGTCCTAGGCCTCTAGACGATGGGGCCGCTTTGGGAGACCGTCTCACGGCATTCCCTCGCGACCCACATGATAGCCTGCGGCCAGCGCGTGGCGAAGGGAGCAGAAGTACGGGCGTGCCGCGTCAGCCGCCGGCCGCCGACTCGTCGCCGAGCGACTGGCCCGGTTCAGGGGCCGACGACACCGCCGGCAGGTCGACCGGTTCGCCCCGCGCGATGGCTTCGAAGACCTCGCGGCGGTGCACCGGCACCTCCTTCGGGGCCTCGACGCCGAGCCTCACCTTGTCGCCGCGGATCTCCACGACGACAATGGTGATGTCGTTATTGATCACGATGCTCTCGTCCTTCTTCCGCGACAATACGAGCATGAGGCCATTCCCTGGCGGGTCGCAGTCGGAGCGGGCAAATCGGAACACTCTTCCGAAAACCCCTGAAATGTAAAGCTTCCCGGGCTTTCGTCAAGCAAATCCCGGGCCTTTTCGGGCTCGGGCCGCATAAACACCCTGTTTTTCTCGTCTTTTTTCCCGGGTGGACAGGGGCGACTCGGGTCGGAGTGTCACCGGGCGGGCAAGCAGACACCTGGCGATTGTCGCGGCCCGCGATGCCACATGGTCGCCCGCGGGTGGCGTCGCCACCCAGGCCACGCGGCGGCGTTGCTGCGGTGGGTTGTTGGCCTGAGAGCGCTCCCTATACTCTCGAAGACGTTCTTCCTCCTCCCTTCTTCTTCGCCCAGCCGGCACGCGACCGCCATGAGGGAATGGTTCCGCAACCTGTTCTCGGCCGTGAAGACGGTCGCCGACGGCATGCTCGTCACCCTGCGGGTGTTCGGCAAGACCTATGACCAGGACCGGCGGACCTTCACCGAGCATTTCGAATACCCGGAACTGCCGGCCCCTGTGGCGGCCCGCTACCGCGGCTTCCACCGCTACGACCTGACCACCTGCATCGCCTGCGACCAGTGCGCCAAGGCCTGCCCCGTGGACTGCATCTACATCGGCAAGGAGCGGGTCGAGAGCGGCAAGGGCTTCCAGGTCAGCGGGTTCACGATCGACTACTCGAAGTGCATGTTCTGCGCCCTCTGCGTCGAGCCCTGCCCGGTCGACTGCATCTTCATGGGCTCGACGCTCGACCTCTCCTGCTACAGCCGCGACGGCACGATCGTCGACTTCGCCCGTTTGCCGGTCGAGGTGGCCTGGGGCCGGTCCTCGCTCAACCCCACGGCCGTGGCCGCCGCAAAGGTGATCGTCGAACCTGTCCACGGCGGTCCGAACCAGTGACGGCCTCTCGCGCCCGGTGATCCCATGAACCTCGTCGATCCCGTCGTCATCGCCGGCTTCCTGGCCCTGTTCGTGGCCGTCGGCGGGGCGTTCCTGGCGGTCAACCTGATCGTCGGCTGGTTGGTACGGCCGCGGGAGCCGAACACCGAAAAGCTCGAGGTGTACGAGTGCGGCGAGCCCACGATCGGCTCGAGCTTCGTGCAGTTCGACCTGCGGTTCTACGTGGTCGCGCTCTTGTTCATCATCTTCGACGTCGAGGTGGCGCTGTTCTTCCCCTGGGCCACCGTATTCGGCAAAGCGACGGAGCTGACTGATCCGGCGCTCGTCACGGTGACCGCCGACGGCGAACTCAGCCCGGCGGCCACCGGCGTGATGCGGGAACTCGGCCTCCGGTCGCCTACCGCCCCGGCCGCCGACGTGCTCCGCGGGTGGATGGCCGACAAGATCGCCTGGGCCACGGCCCGGACGGCGGCCGTTGGCCGGGCCGAGCCCACCCCCGCCCAGGCCCTCGGCGAATGGTCGGTGACCGAAGCCGCCGGCAAGCTCGCCCGCACGGCGCTCGTCGACATGGCCTTCTTCTACGCGATCCTCCTCGTCGGCTTCGCCTACGTCTGGTATCGCGGCGACCTCGACTGGGTGCGGGCCGTCTCGGCCGAGCGGGCCGCCGCGCCGTCGTCGCGGGCCGCCTGAGTCAGTTCCTCGAATCCAATCCGCCCCACCAGAGCATCCCCGTGTCCCGCGGCCCCGCCTTCCTCGACCAGCTTCGCGACGCGGTGCCCGGCGCCGTCGTCGGCGAGAATCTCACCGCCCTCGATCCCTGGGTGGAGATCGCCCCGGAAAAGATCGCCGAGGCCTGCCGCTGGCTGGCGAAGTCGAGCCCGATCCGCTTCGACTCGCTCCAGTGCATCACCGGGATCGACTGGTTCGAGCCCGATCCCAAGAAGGCGGCCAAGGTCTCGTGGCAGCCCCACACCGAACTCGTCTACCACCTCTGGAGCACGCCGGCCCGCGTGAGCCTCGTGCTCAAGTGCAAGCTGCCGCGGTGGAAGAGCGACGTTCCCGGCGAACTCCCCGAGATCCCAAGCGTGGCCGGGGTGTGGCGCGGAGCCGACTGGCACGAGCGGGAGGTCTACGATCTCTC
>JBJTPO010000653.1:0-1812 GCA_046075145.1 Planctomycetota bacterium | reverse complement strand
CGCGGTCGAGCGCCTCGAGCGGCGGTGGGCCGAAGGGCGCCGCGGCCGTCGGCGTCGGCGGGCCGGCCGAATCGCCGGCCGCGGGTGTCGACGGCGGGTCCCCAGGCTGCTTCACCGGCTCGGGCTGTGTCAGCACCGGCTCGGGCTTGAGTTCGGGATCCTCGTCCTTGGGTCGGCAGCCCACCACACCGGGCGTCACCAAGCAGGCCGCGAGGCACCAGGCCAGGCCGCGCGAGAGGCGGACGGGCGGGCGCAACGACGAACGGCGGGCCGGCAACATGGGAGATGGCTCTCCAAAGCTCGAGAGGCCGCGAAAACCGCGATGCTACGGCGGCCGCGGCAGCCCAGTCAACCGTGGGCCGGGGTGTGCCTCAGTCCGGGAACCGGTGGCCGAGCTTCTCCCGCTTCGTGGCGAGATACTTCTCGTTGTGCTCGTTGACCGGTGGCAGAATCGGCACCTGGTCGACCACTTCCAGGTCGAAGCCGCCGTAGATGAAGGCGTCGGTCTTCTTGGGGTTGTTGGTGAGCAGGCGGACCTTCGAGAGTCCGAGATCCTTGAGCAGCTGGATGCCGATGCCGTAGTCACGGGCGTCGGCCTTGTACCCGAGGGCCAGGTTGGCCTCGACGGTGTCGAGCCCCTGATCCTGAAGCGCGTAGGCCCGCAGCTTCTCCATCAGGCCGATGCCACGGCCCTCCTGGGGGAGGTAGACGAGCACGCCCGTGCCCTCACGGCCGATCATGTCGAGGGCCATATGGAGTTGGTCGCCGCAGTCGCATCGCAGGCTGTCGAGCAGGTCGCCGGTGAAGCACGACGAGTGCAGCCGCACGAGCGGCGCGACCACGTTCGTCGGGTCGCCGAGCACGAGCACGATCGGCTGCTGGCTCTCGAACCTGACGCCGTAGCCGATGATCCGGAATCGGCCGTACTTCGTGGGCAGGTCGGCCTCGGCGAGCCGCTCGACGAGCTTCTCCCGGGAGCGGCGGTGGCGGATCAGCTCCTCGATCGAGATGATCTCGAGGCCATGCTCGACGGCGAGCGCGAACAGCGTCTCGCGGTCGGCCCGGTTACCCTCGGCGTCGAGAATCTCGCAGAGCACGCCCGCGGGCGGGCGGCCGGCCATCCGGGCGAGGTCGACGGCCGCCTCGGTATGGCCCGCCCGCCGGAGCACGCCCCCTTCCTTGGCCACCAGCGGAAACAGGTGGCCCGGGCGGACGAAGTCGCCGGGCCGGCTGGCCGGATCGAGGATCGCGGCGATCGTCGTGGCCCGTTCGGTGGCCGTGATCCCGGTGCGGGAGGAAACGTGGTCCACCGGCACCGTGAACGCCGTGCCCAGCGGCGTGGAGTTGGTCTCGCACATCATCGGCAGCTCGAGCCTGCGGGCGACGTCGGGCAGGATCGAGAGGCAGACCTGGCCGCGGCCGCGGCTGATCATGAAGTTGATGATCCCCGGCGTGGCCGCGTCGGCCGCGCAGACGAAGTCGCCCTCGTTCTCCCGATCCTCGGCATCGACCACGATCACCACCTCACCGCGGGCGATTGCCGCCACGGCAGCGTCGATCGAGGAGAAGCGGGGAGGCATGAGGCGGGGTGGGGTTGGCGACGCGCCGCTCCATGCGACGCTCCCTTGATTATAGGATGGCGGAGCGGGCCGCCGACTGTCGTGCCGCGTTCGCCCTCTTTTTCCGCAGGCCGTCCATGCTCGACCGCGAGGAATACATCGAACAGGCATACCTGTTCCGGTCGTTCGGGGAGCGGATCGTGGCCGGGGTGGCCGCCCAGGAGGCGCTCGCCGCGATCGGCCAGGAGGTGCT
>JBJTPO010000652.1:0-2421 GCA_046075145.1 Planctomycetota bacterium | reverse complement strand
CCATCAGGAGCTTCATGTCCTCCCACACGTCCCGCTTGGCCGCAGGATTCCGCAGCAGGTAGGAGGGATGGTAGGTGCAGATCACCTGGGCCGCCCCAGAGGTGAACCAGCGGCCCCGGAGCCGGCCGATCGCCTCCTCTGTCTCGAGGAGCGCCCGGGCCGCCGACGCGCCCAGGCAGCAGATGAACTCGGGACGGATGATCTCCAGCTGCCGCTCGAAGAAGGGCCGGCAGTGAGCCACCTCGTCGGGCAGGGGCGCGCGGTTCCCGGGCGGCCGGCACTTGAGCACGTTCATGATGTAGACGTCGTCGCGGGAGAGCCTGCAGGCCTCGATGATCTTGGTGAGCAGCTGCCCGGCCCGGCCCACGAAGGGCACGCCGCTGGCGTCCTCGTCGGCCCCCGGGGCCTCACCGAAAAACACCAGCCGGGCGTCGGGCCGCCCGGCCCCGAAGACCGTCTGCGTGCGGCCCGCCGCGAGCTCGGCGCATCGCGTGCAGGCCGCCACCTCGTCACGGAGCACGGCGAGGGTCGGACCGCGGTCGCTCCCCACCGCGGGCTCCGCGCGTGCGGCCGGTGCCGCGGCGCCGGGCGCCGCCACCGCCCGAACGGCCGCCACGGGTGATCGACGTGGAGCCCTGGGAAGCTGCGTCACGCCGGCCCGGGCCAGGCTCTCCAGCCGCTGCCGAATCGCCCGGGCCTCGCGTCCGTCCATGGCTGTCGTTCGCGGAAGGTCTGGGGCCTGCGGCGTCAGAGCGCCCGCCGATGCCGCTTCGGACCGCGACCCTTGCCGAGGAGCGTCTTGGCCGACGGCTTCGGTGGCTCGGCCGCGGCCGGCTCAGCCGCCGCCTTCTCGGCAGCCGCCCGGTCGAATCCACCCGTTGGCACCTGCTCCACCTGCGCCGGAGCGGCCCGCCGATCGAAGGCCTCGAAGCCGGCGATCTCGTCCCGCTGAAGCAGCCGCTCGATCCGGATCTCGATCCGCGTCAACTGCGGCCCCTCCTCGGGGCTCACGAACGTGAAGGCGATGCCCTCGCGGCCCATTCGGCCCGTCCGGCCCACGCGGTGCACGTAGTCGTCACAGAACTCCGGAATGTCGTAGTTGACGATGTGCGACACGCTGGAGACGTCGATTCCGCGGCCGACCACGTCGGTGGCCACGAGGATCTTGACCGAGCCGTCGCGGAACTGCCGCATCACGCGGTCGCGGACGTTCTGCGCCAGATCGCCGTGGATGCAGGCCACTTCCTCCGCCGCCCCGCGCCGGGCCCGTCTCCGGGCCAACTTCTCGAACACCTTGTCGGTGCCCCGCTTGGTCCGGCAGAAGACGATTGCCTGCCGGGGCTGCTCCCGCTCCAGCAGTTTCTCGAGCAGCTCGAACTTCCGGGTCGGATCGACCGTGAAGTAGCGCTGCTCGATCGTCTCCACCGCCAGTTCGTTGGTGGAGAAGTCCATGATCTCCGGATCCCGCATGTAGCGGGTAGCCAGCTTCTGGACCGGCGGCGGCACCGTGGCCGAGAGCAGCAGTGTCTGGCGGCTATCGGGGCAGCGCCGCAGGATCTTCTCGATGTCGGGGCGGAAGCCGATGTCGAGCATCCGGTCGGCCTCGTCGAGCGTGACGATCTCGAGGCCGTCGAGCCGGAGGGTGCCGCGGCTCATGTGGTCAAGCACGCGGCCCGGCGTGCCGACCACGACCGCCGGGTGCTTGGCGAGCTTGTCGATCTGACCCTTGAGCGGCTTGCCGCCATACACCGCGACGCAGTGGATGCCGGATCCGTGGGCCAGCTTCTCGAACTCATCCTTGACCTGCACGGCCAGTTCCCGGGTGGGCACCATCACCAGCGCCCGGGGCCCGCCGCCGCGGCCCGGCTTGGAGACGGCCTCCAGGATCGGCAGCACGAACGAGGCGGTCTTGCCCGTGCCCGTGCGGGCCTGGCCGAGCACGTCCACGCCGGCGAGCGCCCGCGGAATCAGCCCGGCCTGCACCGGCGTGGGCACCTCATAGCCGGCCCTGTCCACCGCGGCCATCGTGGCCGGCGAGAGCCCGAGCGAACGAAAATCGGTCGCCGCCATGTCGGCGGCCCGCCGCGGGGCGGGACGGCCACCGTCGCCGTCGTGGGCCTGGTGGTGGCCGGAGGCGGACCGGCCCGAATCCTCCGGGCCCCTGCGCCTGTCATCCATCAACACTCGTAGTCCTCACGTCTGGTGCGGTCGTCGATTCGCGTCACGCCCCGCGGCGTCCTGCCGCCCGCCGGGCCCGCGAACCATAGCTTGGACGACCCGCTGAAGGACCGCCCCAGCATGATCAGAACCATACCACCGGGAACCCTGGATGAGCAAACCCGGGGACTGTCCCCGCGGGGACACTACCCTTTGCCTGCACAGTCCCCGTCGCCTGCCTCGGGGACTGTCCCCCGCGGGGAC
>JBJTPO010000651.1:0-3571 GCA_046075145.1 Planctomycetota bacterium | reverse complement strand
CATCGGCGGCCGGTTCCCCGGCGGGAGCAGGAGTTTCCGGCTCGTCAGCCTGAGTTGCATCGTCCGCCGTCGCGGCATCGTTCTCGGCGAACGGGTCGGCAGGCTCGACGCCCCCGGCATCCGCAGCGGCGGCAGGCTCGTCCTCGGTCATTTCCGGGTCGGTGGCGGGGTCCGCCGCGCCACTGTCTCCGAACAGGTCGGTCGCCGGCTCGGCGGGCTCGGCACCAGGTTCGTCCGCGGCCGCCGCCGGGGCGACGTCGCCCTCATCGGCCTCCTCGAACAGATCCTGCTCGGTGGCGTCAGGTTCGTCGGCCATCTCCTCGTCATCGGCGGCTGGAGCGGGATCGTCGGCCGGAACGTCGTCGTCCACGGGGGCGTCGGCCGGCGCGTCGAGCTCTTCGAAGATGTTGTCCTCCTTCTCCTCCACCGGAGCGGGCTGCGGCTCAACCGGCGGTTCGGGCTCGAGCGGCTCCGGCTCTTCGGCAGGCTCGGGCTCCGCCTGGGGCTCCGGGACATCCTCCTCCATGGGCGGCCCGACCGGGTTCTCGGACACGGGCGCGTCCGGTTCGGCGGCGGGTTCGTCATCGACCGGCAGGGTCGGCTCCTCGTCCTTCATCTCGGGCTCGTCGACCTCGCTGGCGGCCGGATCCGAAGCGGCGGGCGTCGGATCCACGGACTCGGCCGGCGCCGCGGTCGGCTCGGCGGCCGGCGCCTCCGTCTTCGGCTCGTCCTCGAGCACGCTGCTGGTTTCCGGCTGCTCTGCGACGGGGCCGACCGGAACGAGCAGGGGCTGCTCGTTCGATGTCGGCTGAACGCCGCCGGCCTCCGGCTGAGGCTGGGATGGAACCCGCTGGAGCTCGACCGGCTTCGATTCGCTGACGGCCTGGGGCGCAGCCTGCTCGGCGGCCGGCGTCGGCTGCGACACCACGGCCTCGGGCTGCGACTCGATCACGGATCCGGCACCATCGGTCGTGATCACCGTCTCGTCAGCCGCGATCACGCGCTCGACCATCACCACACCGTCAGCCACGACCGTTTCGCCACAGCAGGCGGCCGCCGGGAGGCATGGCGATTCGACGACCATGACCGGCTGGCCGCATGGATCACAGCATTCGCTCCACGCCGGAGCGGGGCAGTCCATGACGACGACGGGATGGCAGTGTCGTGTCTGGCGGAAACGCCAGCAGGCGTGTGCGGCGGGACCACCGAGAAGCGAGAGCGTGATCAGGCCGACCAGAAACGCACGCAGGCAGCGACGCACAGAGCACCTACCGGGAGGGGAATGGGGGCGGAAAAGACCGTCTCGGAAGCATGGTTGACGCCCGGCCCCTCGTCAATCGGCCGGGGGCCGTTCGCCACAGCCACCGGGTCCGTCTCGAGCGCCTGGAACGATTACCCGGGGGCGACCCCCCGCAACCGCGACCCGACACCGTTCAAAACAGATTCGCCGGCACCCACGTCGCGAGCCACTCGGCGCACGAACACGTTCGCCCGGAGGTGCGACCGGCGGCCGGGGCCGAAGCCCCGGGGGCCGCCCAGCCCGCCGGGGCCATGGATGGCTCGGCGGGCTTGAAATCAGCTGCAGCCCATGCTGTTGCCACAGTTGTGGCAGAGGTAGCAGTTGCCGTTCCTGACGGTGATCGACCCGCAGTTGTCGCAGGCCGGGGCGTCGATCTGGAACTTTGCGAACTGGCTCTGCCGGTCGTCCACCGAGGCGTGGGGATCGACGGTCATCCGGAAGCCCGCCCGCTCGAGCACGGCGGCCGTGTCGGCTGCCGCAGCCGTCGTCCGCACGGCCGCGGGCTTCGCCACCGCAACGCCGTTGCCGCCGGGGTGCCGGCCACGTGCTGCCGTCGCTTCCACCTTCGCCTTGGGCTTTCCCTGCCCATCGGCCAGCCCGCTCGCCTTCATGGCGGCGGGCTTGGACTCACTTTCCGCGTCGCCGCTCCCCGCGGCGGCCTCCCCGCCGCCGCCGTCTCCCGAAGGCCGGTTGGCCTCGCGATAGCCGGGAATGAACTGCGTCCCCATCCAGCGGAAGAGATAGTCGACCAGGCTCTTGGCCACCGGGATGTCAGGGTTCTTGGTGTAGCCCCAGGGCTCGAACCGAGTGTGCGAGAACTTCTTCACGTACACCTCGAGGGGCACGCCGTACTGGAGGCTCATCGACACGGCCGTGCCAAAGGCGTCCATCAGCCCGCCGATCGTGCTGCCCTCCTTGGCCATCGTGATGAAGAGCTCACCCGGGCGGCCGTCGTCGTACAGGCCAACCGTGATGTAGCCCTCGTGGCCGCCGACGCTGAACTTGTGGGTCACGCTCCGCCGCGTGTCGGGGAGCCGCTCCCGCCGCGGCGCGGCCGTGGCCGCCTTGGCCGCGGCCTTGTCCCCCTCGGTGCTCGTGGAGAGCGGCTGGCTCTCCTTGGAGCCGTCGCGGTAGATCGCCAGCGCCTTGAGTCCCATCCGCCAGCCCTCTTGATACGCGCGGGCGATGTCCGCCGGGGTCGTTTCCCGCGGCATGTTCACCGTCTTGGAGATGGCCCCCGACAGGAACGGCTGGGCGGCCGCCATCATCTTGACGTGGGCCTCCCAGGCGATGCTCCGCTCGCCGAGCCGCGGCTTGAAGGCGCAGTCGAAGACGGCGAGGTGCTCGCTCTTGAGTCCGGGCGCCCCCTCGATCGTGTCCTTGTCGTTGACGTAGGCAAGGATCGCCTCGACCGCGGGCTCGTCGTAGCCGAGCGTCCGCAGCGCCAAGGGCACGGTCTGGTTCACGATCTTGAGCATCCCGCCTCCGGCGAGCTGCTTGTATTTGACCAGCGCGATGTCGGGCTCGATCCCGGTTGTGTCGCAGTCCATCAAAAACGAGATCGTGCCGGTCGGGGCGAGCACGGTCGCCTGGGCGTTGCGGTAGCCGTGGGCTTTCCCGCCGGCGAGCACGTCGTCCCACACCTTGCGCGCCGCTTCGTGCAGATATCGCGGGCAGGCCGGGTCGATCTGCTCCACCGCATCCCGGTGCATCTGCATCACCTTGAGCATCGGCTCGCGATTGGCCGCGAAGCCCTCGAACGGACCGACCGCGCCGGCGAGTTCGGCGCTCGTTCGGTTGGCCGAGCCGTGGAGAATCGCCGTCAGCGCACCGCACAGGCCTCTCCCGGCGTCGCTGTCGTAGGCCAGGCCGTCGGCCATCAGGAGGCTGCCCAAGTTCGAGTAGCCCAGGCCCAGCGGCCGGTAGAGGTGGCTGTTCCTGGCGATCCGCGGCGTCGGGTAGCTGGCGTGATCCACCAGAATCTCCTGGGCCACGAAGAAGATCCGGCAGGCCGTCGCGAACCGCTCCACGTCGAAGGAGCCGTCGGGCCGGCGGAACTTCATCAGATTGATGCTCGCCAGATTGCAGGCCGTGTCGTCAAGGAACATGTATTCGGAGCACGGGTTCGAGGCATTGATCCGGCCCGAGTTGGGGCAGGTGTGCCAGCGGTTGATCGTGGTGTCGTACTGCACGCCGGGATCGCCGCACTGCCAGGCGCACTCGGCCATCCGGTCGAGCACCTCACGGGCCTTGAAACTGGGGCCGGCCTTG
>JBJTPO010000650.1:0-9507 GCA_046075145.1 Planctomycetota bacterium | reverse complement strand
GCCTCTGGAAAGCGCGCCTCACGCTCGTGGTGTCGGGGTTCCTGGCCGATCGAGATGGATCGATCGACCCGAAGCCGTTCTACGAGGTGAGCCTGTTCGGTCCCACGGAGGTGATCGACGTCTCGGACTGCGGCGTGGATCGCTTCCGGTGGACGCCCGAAGACTTCGGCCTCCAGGCCCTGCCTGCGGCACGGCTCGCGGACCTCGAGGTGGCCGGCCCGGGGGAGAGCGCCGCTGCGATTCGCGGAGTGCTCGCCGGGGAGGCGGGCCCGCGGCGGGACGTCGTCGTACTCAACGCCGCAGCGGTGCTCGTGGCGGCAGGTCGGGGCGAACCGCACGCCGCCCGCGTACTGGCCGAGCAGGCGATCGACTCCGGCCGGGCGGCGAGCCTGCTCGCCCGGTGGGCCGAGCGGTCGCACTCCGAGTGAGCTTCCATGCAGCTCGACGTGATCCAGCCCGAACCCGCTGCCGCGCTCGCCGGGGTGAAGCCGTGCTGCGCCCGGGCTGACGTGGGGGAGTATGGCTGGGCCTGCCCGATGCATCCGCAGGTGACTCGCTCGACCGCGGGAACGTGCGACCTTTGTGGGATGCCGCTCGAGCCGCTGGGGCAGGATGCCGGGGCGGCCGTGGCCCGCCGGCGCGCGTTGCGGCGGCTGTCGATCTCGATGGCGCTCGGCGTCGCGCTCCTCGTGGTGGCGATGGGGCCGATGCTCGGCCACATG
This sequence comes from Planctomycetota bacterium, assembly GCA_046075145.1. Lineage (GTDB taxonomy): Bacteria > Planctomycetota > Planctomycetia > Pirellulales > UBA1268 > QWPN01. The sequence continues at coordinate 8,785 of JBJTPO010000650.1, read as the reverse complement.
CTGCCGGTCTGGCTCGGCGGCCATCGCCTGGCGGGGTGGTTCGCCCGGTTTGGCCTCACCGGTGGCTCGGGGCAGTGGATCCAGTTCGCCCTCGCCACACCCATCGTGTTCTGGGGCGGCTGGCCGATCCTCACAGGCGGGATCGCCGGGTTTCGCAGCGGCCGGCCGGGGATGTTCTCGCTGATCACGCTCGGGGTGTTGGCGGCCTGGGGCTCGAGCTCGCTGGCCACGCTCGCCCCGGGAATCTTCCCCGCCGCGTTTCGTGAGGCCGACGGCACCGTGCCGGTGTCGTTCGAGTCGGCCGGGATGATCGTGCTGCTCGTGCTGCTCGGGCAGGTCCTCGAAAGCCGGGCCCGCCGCGGCACCACCGCCGCGCTCAGGGCGCTCCTGGATCTCGCGCCGCCGACGGCGGAGCGGGTGGGCCGCTCGGGTCCTGGGCCGGTCTTGCCCGTGTCTTCCTGCTGCGAGCAACGCGGCATCGAGCCTGCGAACGCGGTCGAAGTCATCCCGCTGGCAGCCGTGGTTGCGGGCGACCTGCTCCGCGTGAAGCCCGGCGGACGGATCCCGGTGGACGGCATCGTGCGGGAGGGCAAGACCGCCTGCGACGAGTCGCTGCTCACGGGCGAGCCGCTCGCCATCGAAAAGCGGGTCGGTGACCGCGTCCTCGGCGGCAGCATCAACGGCAGCGGCGCGCTCGTGATCGAGGCGACCGCCGCCGCGGCCGACTCGCTCGTGGCCCGGATCGCCCGGCTTGTCCGGGAGGCCCACGCCCGGCGGGCCCCGATCGAGAACCTCGCCGACCGCGTGGCCGCCTGGTTCGTGCCGGCCGTGCTCGTCACGGCCCTGGTCACGTTGCTCGCGTGGGCGATGCTGGGGCCGCCGCCGCGACTGGCCCTCGGGCTCGTCTCGGCGGTGAGTGTGCTCGTGATCGCCTGCCCGTGCGCCCTCGGTCTGGCCACGCCGCTCGCAATGACCGTGGCGATCGGCCGCGCGGCGAGGGAAGGCATCCTCGTGCGGTCGGCCGCGGCCATCGAGCGGCTGGCCTCGGTCGGCACGATCGTGTTCGACAAGACGGGCACGCTCACCCAGGGCCGGCCGCGGATCGTGGCGGCGGGCAGAGCCGAGCAGCCTCTCTCAGACGGAGGTCATCCGAGCCCCCCCCCCGACTTCGCCGGCGAACCGCTACGCGGCCTGCTGGCCACTGCCGCCGCCGTCGAGGCGGCGAGTGAGCATGGCCTGGCCCGCGCCTTCGTCGAGGCGGCGGCCGCCGCCGACCTCGCCCCGCCCCCCGCCACGGCGGTCGAGGCGATCGTGGGTCGGGGCGTGCGGGGCGTGGTGGCCGGCCGCAGCGTGCTCGTTGGCGGCCAGCGGCTGCTCCACGAGGCGGGCATCACGGTGCCCTCACCCCGCGGTGATCTCGGCGGCAGCGTCGTGTCCCTCGCCGACGCGGGTCGGCTGGCCGGCTGGTTCGTGATCGCCGACGAGGTGCGGCCCGAGGCCCGGGCGGTGGTCGCGGATCTTGCAGGCCGCGGCCTGGCACTCGAACTGCTCTCCGGCGATGCGCCCGCTGCGGCCACGGCCGTGGCCCGGTCGCTCGGCGTCGAGACGACGGCGGGCGGCCTGGCCCCCGCCGACAAGTCGGCTCGCGTCGAGACGCTCGTGGGGGAGCAGCGGGTCCGCCGCGCCGGCAGCGTCGTCTTCGTGGGCGACGGCATCAATGACGCCCCGGCGCTCGCCGCGGCCGACGTCGGAATCGCAATGGGCTCGGGGGCCGACGTGGCTCTGGAAACGGCCGATGTCACGCTCCTCTCCGGCGGCCTCTCCCCCCTGCCCCGCGTGCTCGACCTGGCCACGGCCACCATGCAGGTCGTGAAGCAGAACCTGGCCCTCGCCTTCCTCTACAACCTGCTCGCCATCCCGCTGGCCGCCGGCGCGCTCTATCCCTTGGTGGGCCACGTCACGAGCCCGATGCTGGCCGCGGCCGCGATGACCTTGAGCTCCCTCTCGGTGATCGCCAACAGCCTCCGGCTCCGGCGTCAGCGCAGCGGCAGTTCCAGGCCGTCGTAGGCGAGTTCGACGCCGGAAGGGAGTGCGGCGCTCGTCGCCTCGTGGGGCAACTCGTGGGAGAGGTGCGTGAGCAGGGTCCGCCTGGCCCCCGCCCGGGCCGCCACCGCGAGCGCCTCGTCGAGGGAGAGGTGCGTGGGGTGGCGCGTGTGCCTCAGGCAGTCGAGCACGAGCACGTCGAGCCCCTCCAAGAGTGGCCAGGTGGCCTCAGGAATACCGCTGGTGTCGGTGCAGTAGGCGACGTTCCCGAAGCGGAAGCCGAGCACGTCGAAGGGGCCGTGCTGGAGCCGCAGCGGCACGACGCGTGCTCCGAGGATCTCGAAGGGCATGGTGCCGATCCGCTCAAAGGCGAGTTTCGGCACGCCGCCACCGGCCGGCGGGGCGTCGGAGAAGGCGTAGTCGAAGGCCTTGCGGATCCGGATCTCGACCGGCTCCTCGCAGAGCACCCGCATCGCCCGGCCGGAGTGGAAGCACAGCGGCCTGACGTCGTCGAGGCCGTAGACGTGATCGACGTGGTCGTGGGTGTAGAGCACCGCGTCGATCCGGCCGATGCCCTCGCGGAGCAGCTGACTGCGCAGGTCGGGCGTAGTGTCGACGAGGAGGTGGCCGCCCGGCAGTCCGACGAGCACGCTGGTCCGCGTGCGGCGATCCCGCGGACCGCCCCGCTGGCAGGTGTCGCAGCCGCAGCCCACGAGCGGCACGCCCACGCTCGTGCCGGTGCCGAGGAAGAGCAGCCGGCCGGCGAGGTCGCGGCCCTGATGCCACGGTGGGCGGGTTCCGCGGGCGGCGGGGTCGGTTGCGTTGGCGTCGGTGGACATGAACGAGAGTATCCGCGGAAACACGGCCCGGCACCAACCGGCGCCGCGGCAGCCCGATACAATCGCGGAGGCTCGCCTTTTCCCTGACAGGCGGGTCGAGGGAGGCACGATGCCGAACGAGGCCGAACTGCTGTTCGTGTACGGCACGCTACGGCCGACGCTCGCGGCCGGTGGCCACGCCCGCCTCGTGCGAGATCTCGAAGTTGTCGGGCCGGCGACGGTGCCGGGCCTGCTCCTCGATCTGGGCGACTACCCGGGCCTGATCGAGGGTGCCGGAATCGTTCACGGCGAGCTGCTGCGGGTCAGCGACCCGGCGCGGCTCGAGGCGTTCGACGCCTACGAGGAATGTAACGGGCCGGAGCCCTTGTTCCGCCGCGAGCGGGCTGTCGCTCGCCTGGGCGACGCCACGACCGTGGAGGCGTGGGTGTATCGCTTCGCGCGTCCGACGGAGGACGCACGAATCATCGCCGGCGGTGACTATGCCGCCCACCTTCCGCGTCACTGAGCCTGCCGCCGCACGCCCCTTCGGGTCCGGCGTCGCGCCGGTCGAGGCTGCCACGTTTTTCGGCATCCCCGGCCGAGGCTGCTCCCTTGGCGGGCGTACCCGTATTCAACCCAGGGACTCGATGCACCGAAATCGCCGATGTACCCTAAACTCGCCATTGTGGCACAGGATTTGCACCCAGTGTTTCGGCCTGAAGCCAACCAGACACCGACGAGGCGGCTGTGTGGTGCCGGGGCTTCGCCGGGCTCGTCTCCCGGCCTCCCTGCGGCACCGCGCAGATCGATGTCGAGTCGTCCTGCGGTCGACAGGCATGGTCGGTTGATCACATCCCTTTTCGCATGGAAGGACGACTGGAACGATGAGCACGAAGACGAAGCTTGAGTACATCTGGCTCGACGGTTACAAGCCCACGCAGAGCCTGCGGTCGAAGACGCAGATCAGGAACAACTTCAGCGGCAAACTGGAGGACTGCCCGATGTGGTCCTTCGACGGCTCGAGCACCGAGCAGGCCCGCGGCGGCGACTCCGACTGCCTGCTGAAGCCGGTCGCGATCTTTCCCGATCCAGGACGCAAGAACGCCTACCTCGTGATGACCGAGGTGCTCAACGCGGACGGCACGCCCCACGTCTCGAACGCACGGGCCACCATCGCCGACGACGACGAGGACTTCTGGTTCGGGTTCGAGCAGGAGTACTTCCTCTGGTGCACGAAGAACAACAATCCCCCCGGATTTCCGGCGGGCGGCTACCCGGCCCCGCAGGGACCCTACTACTGCTCGGTCGGCGCCGAGAACGCCCACGGCCGTGCCTGCGTGGAGGAGCACCTCGACGCCTGCATCGACGCGGGCCTGAACGTCGAGGGCATCAACGCGGAGGTGGCGGCGGGCCAGTGGGAGTTCCAGATCTTCGCCAAGGGTGCCAAGCGGGCCGGCGACGAGATCTGGGTGGCCCGCTACCTGCTCGAGCGGATCGGCGAGGAGTACGGCTACGCGATCGAGTGGCACCCCAAGCCGCTCGGCAAGCTCGACTGGAACGGCTCGGGCATGCACGCCAACTTCTCCAACGGCCTGATGCGGACCTGCGGCGACAAGGGTGTTTTCACCAAGATCTGCGACGGCTTCGGTGGCGTGATCGACCGGCACATCAGCGTCTACGGGGCCGACAACGATCAGCGGCTCACGGGGAAGCACGAGACCGCCCGGATCGACCAGTTCAGCTACGGCGTCTCCGACCGTGGCGCGTCGATCCGCATCCCGGTCGGTACGATCGAGGCCGGCTGGAAGGGGCGGCTCGAGGACCGGCGGCCGGCCTCCAACGCCGACCCCTACAAGGTCGCCGCCGCGATCATCAAGACGGTCAAGGAGGCCACGGCCAAGGGCTGAGCGGCCTCGCACGACGGCACGCGTTCCTCCGGGCCCCCGCGGCGCAAGCCGCGGGGGCTTTTTTGTGGCCGCGCCCCTAGTCGCCCAACTCCACGTCGCGGATCGCCTCGAGCAGCTCCCGCATGGTCTGGTAGCGGTCGGCCGGGATCTTGGCGATCGCCTTGGTCACCACTTCGTCGAGCCGCGCGGGGATGCCCCGGTCGGGGCTGGCCTTGGATGGGGGCGGCGGGTTGTCGTGGATGATGTTCTCGAAGGTCTCCTGGATCACCCGGCCACGAAACGGCTCGCGCAGCGCCGCCACCTCGTAGAGCACCACGCCGGTGCTGAACACGTCGCTCCGCTCGTCGATCACGGCCCGGTTCACGTTCACCTGTTCGGGCGACATGTAGAGCGGAGTGCCGGGGCGGTCGCCCGCCATCGTGATCGCCTGCAGCGAGTCCGACGCCTCTCGCGCGAGCGACGGGTGCTGCGGTGCGTCGTCGGGCTGGCCCCAGACCTTGGCCACGCCCCAGTCGAGCAGGATGACCTCGCCGAAGTTGCCGACCCAGATGTTCTCCGGCTTGACGTCACGATGGATCACGCCCCGGGCATGGGCGTACATCAGTGCCTGGGCCGCACCGACCACGATGTCGAGCCGGCGGCGGAGCGGAAACGCCGCGATCGTCGCCGGGTCGCCGCGGGCGATCCGCTTGAGGATCTCGAACAGGTTTTCGCCCGAGACCCGCTTCATGGTGAAGTACAGCCCCTCGGCCGCATCCCGGCCGATCTCGTAGACCGGCACGGTGTTGGGATGCTGGAGCTGGGCGGTGACGCGGGCCTCCCTGAGCAGCCGGCGGTTCTCCTTCTGATCCTGGCGAAACTCCGGCAGCAGCGTCTTGATCACGATCGTCCGGCCGGTGATCCGGTCGAAGCAGGTGCGAAGCACGGCCGAGCCTCCCCGGGCCATGTCGCGAAAGTTGGAATACTTCGCGAGCCCCTGCGGCAGCGGGTCGGGGAGGTCGTAGTCGGTGGCGCTGAGAAAGATCGGCCCTTGGCCGTCGGCCGGTGGCATCCGTCGGCTCCTCGCGAGGGTGCCGAAGCGGCTGGCACTGCCGCCGCCTCGGCCCGGTTCCTCATGGTAGCAGCGTCGGGCCGCGCCAGCGCGACGGGCAGGCCGCCCAGCAGGCTACGGCGCGGGCTCGGCCGCCACCTCCTTGGCATCGGTGGCAGCGGGCAGCGTTGCCTCGCCCTCGCGTAGGGCGTGGCCGAAGACGGACCACACCACGCCGTCCGCGACCACCGAGAGCGTCATCCGTCCCTCCGGAGTGATCACCATGTTCACACTGCGGCCGTGCTCGATGCCGGAGAGAATCCAGGTGCCATCGACCTCGTGGGCCGAATCGAGTTTCGTCACCTCGCCGCGCCGTGAGGCCGGGGCGAGCAGCGTCAGCTCCTTCTTTGTGGGATCGACCCGGAGAAACGTGGGCCGCTCCCGCTCACCGAGCTCGGGCGGCCCCACCGTGCCGTCCTCGTCCACGGCCACCGCCGCCGACACCGAGCAAATCCAGGCCTCTTCGGCCTGCACCCTGCCAACTGTCACCGGTGCCGCCAAGGCCAGCAGAACCATCCCGAGCGTTCGCGTTCCCATCGCCATGGTCTCCTGAAAGTGTTCGATCTTCCGCTGCACGTTGTTTCCCATGGATCGGGCGGTCGACCGGCCCCGCGATCCGACGCCGCCTCATCGCACCGTGTAGCCCTTGGCTTCCATGGCCGCCATGTAGTTGCGAGTCCAGACACCGAACTGCTGCTGATAGGCCGCCATGGCTGCCGATGAAGAACCCTCCGCCGTCTTCACAGCCCGCCGCGACCGAATCCCGCCGGTCAGTCCGAGAGAGGTCGCGCCGATGGCCGCCCCCTTGCCGGCGTCACCGGCCACCGCGCCGATCGCCGCGCCGAGCGCCGCGCCGCCAGCTCCACCCTTGAGCGCGCCACCACGAGCCGCGCCGGCCGCCGCCGAGGCCGATTGGCCCTGCTGATCGAGCGCGGCCTTCGCCTGGTAGGGATCCCAGCGGGCCTGCTGGGTGGCCCAGTCGTAGGCGGCCGATTCGTCGGCTCGCTGCTGCTCGGGGGTTTGGCCCTTCGCGGGGAAGATCGCGAGATTGGCGGGATTGCTGCTGAGCGCCGGGGGGCCGGCGTGCACGGTGGTCGTCAGCACGACTGCCGTCACGATGACCGTGAATCCGAACCACGTTTGCAACTGCTTCTTCATCGCAATGACTCCTGGGTTGGCCCTCCGAAAGGCTGGCCTTGAGATACGCTGGGGTGCCTCGGAATGGAAAGAGCAACTTTCACTCCCCCCGCGCAGCCCGACCTTTTGCAGCGATCTGCCACCATTCCGGCAGCAGACGACTGTGGGTTTCCAGACAGATCGCGACGATGCCGGTGGACGCCAGTCGGGCGCGGACCCGACGCCCCCGGTGGCTGGCGCGGAAAGCATCTCGCAGGCGGCCGTGCTGCCGGTGATCACCAGCGATCGATCGGCGGCACGCCATCCTGGCCGAGTGCATTGTGGCCTTGGGCACCGATCGCCGACTCAGGGGTCGTGGATTCACGTCGATGAGGGTCGAGCCGACGACGGTGATGTCGCCGGGAACGCCGCCGAGCGGGCCCATCTCGGTGGTGCGCGAGATCCCGCTGCCCAAGCCAACAAAAGTGCCGTTGCGCACGATGCCGGGGCCCGACATGCCGCAGGCAGCACCGCTCCGACCGGTCGCCTTGACCCCCGGGCCGCCTGACCGCGACAATCCTGGGTTGCCCCGCGTTTTCCGTGGTTCCGGCAGCCCCGCGGCCACCGGTGCCGCCCTGCCCCGGGCCGTTCAGCCCGGCCGCAACCGCCCCACACCCTTCTCCGCCTGACCCTATCCATGGAAACCCTCGAACGCCTCTGGGACTCGGTGACCAACGGTGCCTCCGCCCTGAGCGGGCGGGCCGAGCGCTTCATTACGGGCTTGTTCGGCTCCTCCAACGCTCGTTACATCCGCCGCCTCGAGCCCAAGATCGAGGCCATCAACCTGCTCGAGCCCCGCTATCAGGCCATGAGCGACGCCGAACTCGCCGGCCAGACGGCCGAGTTCAGGCGGCGGCTGGCCGGCGGCGAGACGCTCGACGACCTGCTCGTGGAGGCCTTCGCCGTCTGCCGCGAAGGGGGCCGCCGCTGGCTTCGGATGCGGCACTACGACGTGCAGCTGATCGGCGGCATGGTGCTCCACTCCGGAGCGATCGCCGAGATGATCACGGGTGAGGGCAAGACCCTCGTGGCCACGCTGCCGGCCTACTTGAACGCGCTCGAGGGCAAGGGCGTGCACGTCGTGACCGTCAACGACTACCTCGCCCGCCGCGACATGGAGTGGATGGCCCCGCTCTACATGGGCCTCGGGCTCTCCGTGGGGGCGATCCAGTCGGGCATGGACTCGGGGCAGCGGCAGAAGGCCTACGCCTGCGACATCACCTACGGCACCAACAACGAGTTCGGCTTCGACTATCTCCGCGACAACATGCGGCTGGCCGCGCGGGGGGATGACCGGTTCCCCAGACATCTGCAGCAGTCGCAGGGACCGCTCAATTTCGCCATCGTCGACGAGGTCGACAACATCCTCATCGACGAGGCCCGTACCCCGCTGATCATCTCGGGGCCGGCCCACGACGACGCGGCCAAGTACGCACGTGCCGACCAGATCGCCCGCAAGCTCACGGTCGACGAGCATTTCGAGGTGAAGGAGAAGGAACACGCGATCGCCCTCACGGAGGCCGGCGTGCGGTCCGCCGAGAAGCTCGCCGGCGTGGAGAGTTTCTATACCGCCGGCAACATGGAGTGGCCGCACCTGATCGACAACTCCCTCAAGGCCCACCACCTCTACAAGCGGGACGTCAATTACGTCGTCCAGAACGGCGAGGTCGTCATCGTCGACGAGTTCACCGGCCGTCTGATGCCCGGACGGCAGTGGTCCGACGGCCTGCACCAGGCCGTGGAGGCCAAGG
>JBJTPO010000649.1:0-11125 GCA_046075145.1 Planctomycetota bacterium | reverse complement strand
CCAGTTCGACATCGGCGGGCTGCAGGCCGCCGGCCACGAGCATGTTGAGTGCGAAGAACTGGCTCGGCGAGTTCTGCGCCATCACGAGCTTCTTGCCGGCCAGGTCGCGCACGGTCTTGATGGTGTCACGGACGACGATCCCGTCGCCACCGTTCGAGAAGTCGACCTGCTGGTAGATCCGCGGCATGGCCCGCGAATCCTTGGGCGCGCCCGTCCGGTCGACGAGTCCCTCGAGGAACAGCGGCACCATGTCGAGCGTGGCCCAGCCGATCTGCACCTCACCGGCCGCGTAGGCGTCGCGCATGGTGACGGGATTGTCGATCAGCACGAGTTCCACCTTGAAAGGCTTGCCCTCCGGGGTCTTCCAGACCTTGCCGGGCTTGAAGCCCTCGTTGGCGTAGATGATCGGGGCCCAGCCGGCCCAGACGTTGAGCGCGAACCGCACCGTCTCGTCCTGGAGCGGCTTGTAGGCGGCGATCCCGGTGACGGGTGGCAGCCGCTCGGCTGGCTTGAACGCGTACTCCTGCACGGTCGTGGGCACCGAGTCGTCGGCCGCCTCCGTGACCAGGGCGTCGTCCGCCGGCCCGGCCCCCGCCTCGTCCGCCGCATCCCCGCGCCCTGCGTCCGCGCCGCCACCGGCCACGGGCTTCTGCCCGCGTGGTCCGCCGCCGAACTGGTCGAACAGGCCCGCCTTCCAGGCCGCGAACCCCGCCAGGGCGAGGATCACCAGCCACACCACCACCCAGAAAGAAGCCTTGGGTTGTCCGGACATCAGTCGCCTTTCGTGTGCTGTGTGGGGATCGCGAGGAAGTCTGTGGAAACAAGGTGCCGGCTGGCCGGCGGCATCAGCCGCGGAAGGTCGTCTTCGGGCGGCTCTTGCCGGCCAGGTGCATCGCCTGCATGAGATCGTAGGCGGTCACCTCGCAGAGCAACTGGGTGACCTTCTCGTGGGCCTCGGGCGAGAGCAGCGGCTCGGTCGCCTTCATGAGCGCGACCAGCCGCTTCTCCTGCTCCTCGAGCTCGCCGGTCGTCACGCGGCCGTCAGCCACGGCGTCACAGAAGGAGTCGAGCTTGCGGGCATACTCCGCCAGCAGCGGAGCGTCGGACTTGTCGTCGAACCAGGGTGTCTTGGCGGCCATGGGGGCGTCTCCTTGGGGGGTGTTTTCGCGGGGCGTCGGACAACGGGGGGTCGGGAGTCGGTCAGGAACTGATGACCTCGCGGATCGCGGCGGCCCGCTCCTGGAGCCGTGAGCGGCCGCCGGGGGCGTCGACCTCCTTCCGCCAGCGCTCGGGCAGGAACCGCTTCTCGGTGCACTCGAGCACGGCCACGATCTCCTGGAGCTCCTTCTCGAGCCCCTGGGCCGAGGGCATGAAGTCGTCGAGCGCAGCCTCGAGATCCTCGGCCGTGATCTCCGTCGGCGGCGGCTGGCCCGCATCGGCGGCCCGCTCGAGCCCGCGGCGCCGGGCGGCCAGCACCACGCTCTCGATGTCAGCGCCCGACAGGCCAAGCTCGAGATCGACCGGCCCGGGCAGGCCCGCGGCGAGCTTCACCTTGGCCTTCCGGGCCATCACGGTGAACATCGCTTCCATCTCGGCCTGGTCGTGCGGATAAAAAAGCGGGATGTGGACCTCGGCCCGTCCCTGCCGCTTGAGGTCGATCGGCAGCAGGTCGGGGCGGCTCGTGAGCAGCATCCAGACGATCTTGCCACGGTAGCGGGTATCGCCCATCTGGCGGGCGATCATCGAGAACACGCGGGCGCTGGTGCCGGAGGCGCCGCCGCTCTCCCGGTTGCCGAGCGCCGCGTCGGCCTCGTCGACCACCACCACCACCGGCCCCAGGCTGCGAAGCACGCCCAGCGCGTGCTCCAGGTTGCCCTCCGTCTCGCCGACGTACTTGCTGCGGAAGTTCTTGAGCACGGCGCAGGGAATGCCCACGCTCCCGGCGTAGCACTCGGAGATGAAGCTCTTGCCGGTGCCCACCGGGCCGCAGATCAGATACCCCATCGGGGCGCTCTCGAACTGGCCGCGGCGGATCGCCCGGGCGTCGGACTCGAGCCGGCTCTTGGCCGCCTCGTGGCCGGCCACGGCGTCGAGCGTAAGCCGGGGCTCGATGAACTCGACCAGCCCGTGGCAGCTCCGCTCGATCAGGTCCTTCTTGCGAGCGGCGAACTCGGCACCGTCCGGAGCCGAGCCGTCGCGGGCGGCCAGCTTGATCACGCCCCTGAGGCTCTCGAGCGTCAGCCCGCCCGAGACGGCGGCCATTCGCCGCACGGCGTCGTCCTGGGCGACCGGCATCCCCGCGGCCGCGGCGGTCGCCAGGGCGAACCGCTCCCGCTCGGCGGCCGAGGGCATCGGCACGTCGATGGCCGTCACCGCGGCGCTGGTCACGAGCCGCGGATGGAGTTCGGAGAGCGTGTCGGCCACGAGCACCACCGCGACGTTGACCCGCCGCAGGAGCGGATTGGTGGCCCAGCCCAAGACCCGCACCAGCCGGGCCGCCGCGGACCGTGAGCCCGCCTCGCCGGCCGGTACGAGATACTGGGCGTAGTCGAGCACGACCGCGATGCGCTTCCGCTGCTCGGGCGGATCGATCAGGTTTCGCTCCAGGATCGCATCGATCGCGGCGATCGCGGCGTCGGGATCGCGCGGCCACTGGGCGGCGTTGCCCAGCCGACCGGTGAGCCACTCGGCCATCGTCCGCAGCCGGGCTGGATCGGGCCCGGCCAACGGTCGCAAGCCCTTGCCCACGTCGTACGAGAGCACGATGTCCCAGCGGCCGAACAGTTCGCGGGACAGGAACTCAGGCACCGTTCCCCAGGCATCGACCGGATCGGGCCGGCCCGTCGTCGCCGGAGCCGCCAAGGGCACCAGGTCACGGACGTTGCCGTGGAGCAGGAACACGCAGCTCGTACCGGAGAGATACGCATCGCCCAGCCGCTCGGCCCAGGCCGGACACCAGGCCGGCAGCGACGCCGCTCCCGTCTGCACAGCCGCGCCCGCGCCGAGCACCGCCGGCGACGACGTCTCGGCGGCGCCATTGCCGACCGGGGCCGCGCCGAACGCGGACGACGGCTCAGGCTGACTGCTGGACTTCATCGCGGGCATTCCTCGTGGACGGCGGCTCAACCCGTCGCCGGCTTCAGCCGGCCGTCTGTTCCAGCCGCTGCGTGCCGAGTTCCTTGTCGTCGGCCTTCACGCCCGCCGTCTCCGGCGTGACCATGCCCATCTCGATCTCGAACTCGCGGAGGGCGTCGGCGGCCATCGCCTCCTCCACCGCCTCCTCCCGCTTGATGTCCTCGAGCCCTTCACCCGAGAGGTCGGCCGCCACCCGAACCTTCGCCCGGTTGAGACCGATCTTGTCCTGGATCACGTCCTCGATCTGGCCGAAGTCGGTCGTGACGTCGAAGTTGAAGCTCTGGGCGAGCTTGGCCAACTCAGCCTCGGCGCGCGAGAGCTTGAGTTCGGCGTCGTACTTCTTGATCCGGTTCTTGAGATCGCTGAGCTTCTTGGTGGCGTGCTTCACCTTGGTGACGTTGTTGTTGTAGGCCGTCTCGTGAAGCTTGAGCTGGGCCTCGTTCTCGGCGTGCTCTTTCTTGGCCTTCTGCAACTCGAGGGCGAACTTGGCCGCCGTCTCCCGCTCGCCCGCTTTGAGGTAGGCCTTGATCCGGGCCTCGAGCGAGGCGACGTGCTGCCGGTCGCCCTCGACCTGCCGCGTGACCCGCTCGACGAGCGCCCGATACTGCTCGAGCCCCTCGCGGCCCTCCTTCATCTGATCGACGGCCTTGTCATACTCGTACTGCAGCTGGGCGATCGGATCGGCCGTCCAGAAGAAGTTGGCGAGCTTGTTCATCTGGGCGGCGAACGCATTCCAGATCTTGCCGAGAAACATGGTGTGGGCTCCCGTGGTCGTTGGCGTGAAGCGGGCTGCAAGAGGGAGGGACGGCGGGCCCTGTCGGGAGGGCCGCGAACTCGTCGTGATACCGCTGGAGCGGGGCTGAGTCAAACCACCGGCGCCACCGCGACGACCGTCAGGGTCGGACGGCCGCCTACCGCTCGACGGCCACGTCGGGCCGGGCCGCGGCGAACGCGGCCAGCGCGTCGTCACCCACGGCCGTGAAGGCGATCGCGAGCTTCTTCAGCCGCGGCAGTTTTGTGAGCGACTGAAGAGCCGCGTCGGTCACCTGCGTGCCCGAGAGGGTGAGCTGCTCGAGCTTGCCGAGGCCGGCCAGCTTCGCCACGCCGGCGTCGCCCACGGCCGTGTTCTGCAGGTTCAGCGACACGAGTCCGCCGAGCCGGCCGACGGTTTCCATCCCCGCATCGGTCACCTTCGTGTCCCAGAGGTCGAGCGTGGCGAGCTTGCCGAGGCCGCCGAGGTGGGCCACGCCCGCATCGCCGACGGCGGTCTCCGCCAGATCGAGCAGGACGAGGTTGGTGAGCGTGCCGACGTGCACGAGCCCCTCGTCGCCGACGAGCGTGCCCCGCAGCTCCAGCCGCCGCAGCTTGTCCATCCCGGCCAGGTGGGCGAGCCCGGCATCGCCCACGAAGGTGCGCATCAGGTTGATCTCGTCCATCTCGGCCCGGCCCGCGAACGGCTTCAGGCCGTCGTCGGTGATCTGGCCATCCTCGGCGGCGAAGCCCCGAAGCCTCGGCAGCGCGGCGAGGTGCGCCAGACCTGCGTCGGTCACGCTCGGGCAGCGGAGCTTCACCCGCTCGAGGCTCACGAGGCCGGCCACGTGCGCGAGCCCCGCGTCGCCGATCAGGGCGCAGCCCCGCAGGTCGAGCAGCCGGATCTTCTCCAGCGGGGCGAGATGCGCGAGCCCCGCGTCGGTGAAGTTGTTGTAGAGCAGGATCAGCTGCTCGAGGCCGGCGAGCTTGGCCACGGGCACGAGCGCCGCGTCGCCCATGTTCGACGACCGCCGGAGATTGAGCACCTTGAGGCCGGCGAGCCCGGCGAGCCGCTCGGCCCCGGCGTCGGTGACGTCGGTGTTCTCGAGCGCCAGGCTCTCGAGCGCCGCCATCCGGGCGATGGATTGCATCCCGCCGTCGGTGATCTCGGCCCCCCAAACCTCGAGCGCGGCCAGGGCAGGCAGGCCGGCGAACAGGGCGAGGTCGGCGTCGGTCGTCGGGCGGTTGGCCAGTGCCAAGCCGGTCACATGGCCGTCGGACCCGTACGAGACGCGCCCGCCGAGCGTCTCCGCGGCCGCCACGGCCGTCTTCTCGTCCGGCAGCGGATCGGCTGCCGGCACCACGGCTGCCGCCCACGCCAGCACTGCCCAGGCCACCGCCGATTCCGGACACCTCATTCCCGTCGTTCCTCGGCCTCGGGACAACTTCACGCTTTCCAGCCCTCGCGATACTTCGGCCGCACGATCTCGGTCAGCTCGGGGGCGTTGGTGGCCACCAGTCTCTTCGGATCCCACTCCACCCTCTTGCCGGCAGTCTCCGGGGCATCGGCCGCCCAGACGGCGAGGTTGCCCAGCAGGATCGTCTCGGTCAGCGGGACGGCGTAGTCGGGGAAGTTGCTCCGCGCCACCGGTCCCCCCTTGATCGCCCGAATCCACTCCTGGAAGTGACCCGGCGACTTCTCGAACTCGACTTCGGCCGGCGTGCCGCCGCTCTTGAGCGTGAAGCCATTCTCGCCGTAGTCGCCCGGGGCGTAGAGCGTGTCCTTTTCGCCGATCACGAGCACGCCACTGGAGGCGGCAGTGAACGCCTTCTCCCGGCCGTCCGTGTCCTTGTCGCCGGGATAGCCCGCGAACAGCGACGGCTCGGGGAGCTTGCCGCCGTCGTACCACATCACCTTCACCGCCGGCCGCTCACCAAGCGCCGGGAAGGCGAAGTCGATCATCGACCACTTGGGGTACGTCTCCTTGTTGTGGCCGCTGGTGGTCGCCTGCACGCTCGCCGGATCGCGGAGGTTGAGGGCCATGAAGGGCATGTTGAACGTGTGGCAGGCCATGTCGCCCAGGGCGCCGGTGCCAAAGTCCCAGAAGCCCCGCCAGGTGAAGGGATGGTAGCCGGCGCCGTACGGCCGCATCGGCGCCGGGCCGATCCAGGAATCCCAGTCGAGATTCTTGGGCGCTGGCGCCTCGGCGGGCCGCCCGCCCCCCTGCGGCCAGATCGGGCGGTTCGTCCAGACGTGCACCTCCTTGACCCCGCCGAGCCCACCCGACTTGATGAAGGCCGCGGCCCGCCGCAGCGAGTCGGCGGCCGTGCCCTGGTTGCCCATCTGGGTCGCCACCCCCTTGCCTCGGGCGAGATCGCCCAGCAGCCGCGCCTCGGCGATGGCGCGGGTGAGCGGCTTCTGGCAGAAGCAGTGCTTGCCCAGGTTGAGCGCCTCGGCGGCCGCGATCACGTGCGCATGGTCCGGGGTGCTGACGGTGACGGCGTCGAACTCGCCGGCCATCTCCGCGAACATCGTGCGGAAATCCGTGTAGGTCTTAGCGCCTGGGAAAGAGTTCTCCGCCCGCCGGAGTTGGTTGGAGTCGACGTCGACGACAGCCACCACCTTCCCGCTGCGGCCCGCGTCGGCCGAATCACTCTGCCCCTTGCCGCCGATCCCGATGCAGGCAAAGCGGATCTCCTCGTTGGCACTGGTGGCGGGCGTGTCGTCAGCGAGGCCGGGGGCGACCCAGTAGCCCGCAGCGACGGCAGACGAGGTGGCGATGAACGTGCGACGCGTCGGGGTGATGACGGGACGGGACATGGGGAGCTCCGGAAAGGATGCGAATGGGAATCGCGTGAGCGGGATGCCGTCCAGCAGACTGCGCGAAAACCTTCAAGACGACAGCGGCGAGGCTACCGGCAGCACGGAAGCCCCCGCAACTCAACCCCGGACGCAGGGAAGGACGGGACCCGCCAGCCCCTGGGGGGGCGGGCAAGAAAGACAGGGTGGCTGACGGGATTCGAACCCGCTACCCCCGGTACCACAAACCGGTGCTCTAACCGAGTGAGCTACAGCCACCGCGCGAAGGCGAGCCCGGGAAGTATAGCAGGGTCTGACGGCCGTTGCCCCCGAGCCCGGCTCAGAAAAAATGGTCGGCTTGGCTCGCTCAGATCTCGTCCTCGCTGGCGGCCGGAGTCGCCGGCTTGGCCGGGCCGCCGAGCCGCCCCTCGACCTCCTCGACCATGCCGCGAAATGCCTCGGGCACCCGCTCCCGATCGGCCTCGGCTTCGAGCGGCCCGGCATGAAGCTCCTGGCCGGCAGGGTCCGTGACGGTCACCGTGCGCTTGCCATCAGTCTCGCGGATCTCGACCGTGCCCCGCTGGTCGGAGTGCACGATCACCTTCTGCGAGCCGCCGCCCGGATAGATCTGCAACACCCTCGCCTGCGCCTGGCCGCCAAGCCCCCCGGCCTGCGCCTGCTGGAGTGCCTCCTGAACATGCTGCTGGATCTGGACGCGCACGTCGTCCCCGATGCCCGGCAGCCCTTCAGGCAGCGCGTCGCCCAAGAGACCACCGAGATTCAGCGGCAGCCCACCCGCGA
The DNA here is from genome assembly GCA_046075145.1 of Planctomycetota bacterium. Lineage (GTDB taxonomy): Bacteria > Planctomycetota > Planctomycetia > Pirellulales > UBA1268 > QWPN01. The sequence continues at coordinate 3,639 of JBJTPO010000649.1, read as the reverse complement.
AGCCGGCCGCGGGCGCGACCGGCCCGCCCACCACCACTTCGCGGTCGTCGATCAGCACCCTCACGACCTCGTCCTTCCCGCCGCGGGTGACCGTGAGGGCCACCTCCTTTCCCTTGCCGGCCGCCTTCACGAGGGCCGAAAGCTGCTCGGAGGTGCACACGAGCTGGTCGTCGAGCTTGCGGAGGATGTCGAACTTCTTGACGCCACCCCGCCCCGCAGGGCCGTCCTTGGCCACCGCCTCCACGGCCAGGCCGATCCCCGCGGGGATCCCGAGCTGCGCCCGCACCTGATCCGCCACCGGACCGGTGACGAGGCCGAGGTAGGGCTCGCGACGCACCTCGGACGCGGCCGCCGGCTGCGGCGCCTGCATCGGCTGCCTCTGGATGCGGATCCGCGGCGGCATGATCCGGACCTGCGGCTGCGGCGCGGCCACCGGGGGCTGCTTCTCGGCGACCACGTCGTCGGCAGCGTGGGCCGATGGCAGAGCGGCGAGGACGGCTATGAGCGAGAGGCGACGGGCGAGTCGGGCAGCGGCGTGGGGCATGAACATGGAAAAGCTCCTTGACGGGGGAAATCGGAAATCATCAGCGAAGCGGTGCAGAGACTGGAACGACGGGCGGGCAGCAGAACGGCCGATGATCAGCGGAGGGCGACCGGCAGCAGGATCACATCTTCGCGGGGCACCCGCACTTCCGCTGCGCCGTCGCCGGCCAGGTGCCGCTCGACGACCTTTCGTCGGAGGACCCTCGCCGGGGTGAACTCGTCCACGAATCGAACGCCCTCGTCGGACCAAGCCACGGCCTCCTCGCGAACCCGCGGCGGTCCAGCCGGCGCGGGCTCGGCGGGCCCGGTGGCGACGACCGGGGCGACGGCGGCCGGGTCGCCGCCCGCGGGCACCGCCCCGGCGAGCAGGAAGGCCAGCGACGCCGCGACCGCTCCGCCGGCAGCCCACGCCACACGCTCCGCGATCGCCCCGAGCCCGCGGCGCGGCGAGGCCCCGGCTGAATCGCATCGCTCCACGGCCACGAGCGCAGCGCCGATCCGAAACCGCAGGTCGGGGCCGGGCTCGAGCGGCCGCAGGCGGGCGAGTTGGGCGGAGAGCCCGTCGGCGGTGGCCTGATCCTGATGGACCGTCTCGTCGTGATGGCCATCGCGGAAGCGGTCAATCGGGTTCATGGCAAGCCTCGGGGAGCAGGTGTCGGAGTTTCGCGAGCGCCGCGCGATAGCGGCCGGCCACGGTGTTGATGTTCTCGCCGAGCGTGCGGGCGGCCTCGGCGGAGGTGAGCCCGCCCCAGATCCGCAGGACCACCGCCTCCCGCTGCTCGAGTGGCAGGGCCGCGATCGCCTGGGCGACGGCCTCCGCCCGCTCGCATTCGGCGAGCGTGTCGGCATCCCACCAGGTCGTCGCCACGCCGAGTGGGGGCATGAACTTCCTGCTCCGTCACGAGCCGGTGCTCACGTACGACGTCGACTTCTGGATTCGCGACACCGCCGCCTACCTCGACCGTTGCGACAAGGCCCTGCGACAGCTCGACGCCGCCTGGGGCCCCACGGAACAGGATTGGCGAACGGTCGCCACGTAGCCGGGGTGGCTGGATCGGCAGGAGGTGTTCTGCCTCACGAGTTCCAGCGTCGCGATCGACATGGAGCGCGTGGTGAAGGGGCTCCCCTCATGGGCGGAATGCGATGCCCGGGCCTCCGCGGGCCGGACGACCGGGGGCGGGCCGTATCGCGGGCTCTCTGACAAAGATATGCCCGCCTGCCAGTTGGCTCTCCCGCCCGCAGACCGGCGGCGAAACCGAGTCGAAGCCCTCGAGCGGGGTCTCGGTCGCCGCGGCCGCCAGGATGACATGTCCGCATGAGCACGCCTGGAGGTGATCCGCCCGCGTGACGGCAGGATGCCCGGGACAGTCTCCGCGGAGACCGTCTCCGTGCAGTCACTCCCGGTTCCGGGAGTCGATCAGGATCGTGACCGGTCCGTCGTTGACGAGGCTCACCTGCATGTCGGCCCCGAACACACCCCGCTCGGGCCGCCGGCCCGCCTCCCGCTCCAGGTCAGCGAGGAAGGCCTCGTAGAGCGGGATCGACTCTGCGGGCTTCGCCGCCCGCGTGAAGCCCGGCCGGTTGCCGCGGGCCGTGGCCGCGTGGAGCGTGAACTGACTGACCACGAGCAGCCCGCCGCCAATCTCGCAGACGCTCTGGTTCATCTTCCCAGCGTCGTCGGGAAAGATTCGCAGGGCCGCGAGCTTGGCCGCCAGCCAGGCCGAGTCGGCCGGCGTGTCACCCGCCTGCACGCCCACGAGCACGACGAGCCCCGTGCCGATCCGCCCGACCTCCCGGCCGGCGATCACCACGGCCGCCTCGCTCACCCGTTGTACGACCAGCCGCATCGGGTGGGAGTGTACCGGAGCGGCGATCGGCGGGGGCTCGGAGCGGTCCTTGGGCCTCTCGCGCAGCCCAGTCCGGGGAATCGTGGCCCGCCGCGGGGGACTGAGCCGCCGGAAAACCGCCTACCGGCACCGGCCGGGATTTTCTAGCATCGAGAGCTGACTCCCGTCGGGCCGTCCCGCCCCGTCCGCGATCCCAGATCGATCGGCCGATGCCACTTCCCGCCGTCACCACCACCCAGCTCCCGATCGGCCGCGGCGCGGTCAATGACGTGGCCGTGCTCGGCCGCGAGATTCCGCTCTTCCCCGTCGACCGGGAGATGCGGCTGGCGGTCGTGGCCGACGCCCGGGCCGACGCCCCCCGGCGGATCGGCTGGACGGCCTGCTTCGTGAAGGCCTACGCCCTCGTGGCCCGAGACATGCCGCTCCTTCGCAGCTGGCTCGCCGGCGGGCTTCGGTCGCGGCTGGCCACGTCGAGCCAGAGCGTGGCCACGCTGGCGATCAACCGGGCCGACGAGCCCGGCGCCGACCGGCTGTTCTTCGCCCGGCTGGCGGCCCCCGACACGCTGCCACTCACAGCCATCCAGGCCTTCATCGACCAGCATGCGACGGCGCCGATCGACGAACTCTTCCGCCGCCAGCTCGAGCTGGAGATGGTGCCGGCCTGGCTGCGGCGAATCATCCTGCGGTGGAATATGACCTCCGTCTCGCCCAAGCGGCCAAGCCGGATCGGCACCTTCAGCATGTCGTCGCTGGCGGGCTTCTCAGCCGGCAACCACTTCCATCCCACGCTCTGCACCACGAGCCTCTGCCAGGGGCCGCTCGACGACGCCGGCCGCTGCCGCGTGACCGTGATCGCCGACCACCGCGTGCTCGACGGCGTGACCGTGGCCAAGGCGATCGAGCGGCTCGAGGCGGTGCTCGTCAAGGAAATCGCCACGGAGCTCAGGGCGCTGCCGGCGGCCGGTGCTCCCCCGGCGGACCCTGCCGCCCGTCCCGCAGCCGCCGCCTGATCTCGAGCAGGCGTTCGCCGAGGTCCCGCTCCAGCCCCCGGTCGGTCGGCTCGTAGTAGGTCTTCTCCACGCCCAGGTAGTCCTGGGCGGCGATCCCGTCGGGATGGTCGTGGGCATAGGCGTAGCCCTGCCCGTGACCGAGCCGCTTGGCGCCGGCGTAGTGCTAATCAGTGTGTGCGTGGCTCTGTGTTTATGCAATCAGATTGCTCGTCAATTGTGTCCAGTGTCCATGCTCGGTG
>JBJTPO010000648.1:0-2140 GCA_046075145.1 Planctomycetota bacterium | reverse complement strand
CTCCAGCACGTCCTTGGGGACGATGCTTCCCGCGGCGAACTCGCTGTCGCCCTTGTCGGTGATCCGCACCGATCCGGCCAGCCGTTCGTTGGCCTGACGGAACTCGTAGCGGTCAAGCACGCTGCCGGGCAGGAGGCTGGTGTCGCCCACGGTCTCGATCTTCACCTTTCGCAGCATCTGCGAGACGATGATCTCGATGTGCTTGTCGTCGATGTCGACCCGCTGGCTGCGATACACGTTTTGGATCTCGCGGACGAGGTACTTCTGCACCTCCTCCTCACCCGAGATCCGCAGGATGTCGTGCGGCACGAGCGGCCCGTCCACGAGCGCCTCGCCGGCCCGGACATAGTCGCCCGGGTGCACCCGGAGATGCTTGCCGTGGGCCACGAGATGCTCGTGCTCCACGCCGCTGTCGCTGCGAACGATGATCGACCGCTTGCCGCGCCGCTTCTCCTTGCTGATTTCGACCTTGCCGTCGTTCTCGGCCATGATCGCCGGATCCTTCGGCTTGCGGGCCTCGAAGATCTCCGTGACCCGGGGCAGACCTCCGGTGATGTCCTGCGTGCCGCTCGCCTCACGGGGCGTCTTGGCGAGCACGTGGCCGGCCTTCACCATCTCGCCCGGTGAGACCTCGATGTAGGCCTTCTCCGGCAGGTAGTAGAACTCCTGGATCTGGCCGCTCTCGTCCTCGATCACGATCTGCGGGTGGTAGACACCCTTGTGCTCCATCACCATCCGGCGCAAGTGGCCGCTGGGATCCTTCTCGATTCGGAGCGTCTCGCCCTCCACCACGTCCTCGAACCGCACCTTGCCGGCGACTTCGGCCAAGATCGGAATGGAGTGCGGGTCCCACTGGACGAGGACGGCGCCCGGCTTGATCTCCTGATTCTCGACCACCTTGAGGATGCCGCCGGCCGGGATCTCGAACTTTTCCAACTCGTGCCCCTTGGCGTCGACGATCGCGAGTTCGCAGTTCCGGGCCAGCACGATCGACTCGCCCTGCTCGTTCTCCACCGTCCGCAGGCGCGTGAACTTCACCGTGCCGGCCCGCTTGGACTTGTACTCGCTCTCCTCGATCGCCCGCTGGCCCACGCCGCCGATATGGAAGGTCCGCATCGTGAGCTGCGTACCCGGCTCGCCGATGCTCTGGGCGGCGATGATCCCGACCGCCATGCCCTCCTCGACGAGCGAACCGGTCGAGAGGTCCATGCCGTAGCAGAGCCGGCAGACGCCCAGCGGCGCCTCGCAGGTCAGCGGGCTGCGGACCTGGATCTTCTCCAGCCCCAGCTCCTCGATCTGGGCCGCCATCTTCCTGTCGATGAGTTCGTCTTCGTGGACGATCACCTGGCTGGTCTTCGGGTGGACGATGTCAGCCCGGCTGACGCGGCCGCGGATGCTGTCGGCGAGGCTCACGTCAACCTTCTCACCACGGTAGATCACCGTCTTCTCGATGCCCTGCGTGGTGCCGCAGTCGTGCATCGTGACCACGACGTTCTGGGCCACGTCGGCCAGCTTGCGGGTCAGGTAACCCGAGTCGGCCGTCTTGAGTGCCGTGTCGGCGAGACCCTTCCGGGCACCGTGCGTCGAGCTGAAATACTCGAGCACCGTCAGCCCCTCACGGAAATTCGCCTTGATCGGGGCCTCGATGATCTTGCCGGACGGCTTTGCCATGAGCCCTCGCATCCCCGCCAGCTGACGGATCTGCTCGACGCCGCCGCGTGCGCCCGAATGCGCCATCAGGTAGATCGGGTTCACGTAGCCGGGACGACGAACCTCACGGGCATCCGTGTCCTGCTCGAGCTCCGTCATCATCTCCTTCGTGATCCGCTCACGGGCATGGGTCCAGGCGTCGATGACCTTGTTGTACCGCTCGCCGTCGGTGATCATGCCGCGCTGGTACTGCTTGAGGATCTTCAGCACCTCCTTGTCGGCGTCGGCGATGATCCGCGCCTTGCTGTCGGGCGTGATCAGATCGTCGGTCGCGAACGACAGGCCGCTCTTCGTGCTCCAGCTGAAGCCGACGCGATTCATGTTGTCGAGCAGGTCGATGGTGTTTCGCCGCCCGAGGCCCTGGTAGCAGTCTGAGATCACCTTCGCCAATTCGCTCGATCGCATCGGGATGTTGTAGAAGAGCATGCCC
>JBJTPO010000647.1:0-5318 GCA_046075145.1 Planctomycetota bacterium | reverse complement strand
CCTTTCGGGTGAAGTTGGTCTGGCCAGGGAACATCTTCGTGAGCGTTGAGAGAAACTCGATTTGGTTTTTCGTGTAGGTCATGGTTTTGTCCTTTGCTCCTAAAGTATACTTCATTTGGAGCAATAGTCAAGCGCCAGTCGAGATTTTCACATCAATTCTTTGGCCAGAAATCTTCGCCGGTGTTGGGATCGCGGAAGTCATCAAAGCCAGGTTCGCCGTAACCATCACCATTGGCCTCTTCCTGCTTCTTCTCCTCCTTGAGATCCATCAGATCCTGAAACAACTTTTCGACCGCTTCGTTGCCACTGAAGAACTTGTCCAGGGTCTCGTTGATGAGTTCGTCGTTGTGCTTGCCGACGATGGTTTCCACCTCCTCGAAAGTCCGCGCACCGAGAACCTGACTCATCGACTTGATGAGACGAGAATCCGCCGGAGTGCATTCCACCTTCGCTTTGGCGAGACGATCCAACAGGTACGAGACGGTGGGAAGGAGAGCGTTGAGTTGTGCCAGAAAGAGGTGGCGCTCGTTGGTGATGCGGTTGAGTTCACGAGTGTTCACGAGAAGAATCCCTTTCGTTCGAGGAGAGCGAGTTGATCGTAGCCAGCAGCGGTCAGGTTGTCATCGTCATCGAGAAGAAGATCGGCGTCCATCACGCCAGAGATGATGCCCCGCGGGGCGTAGGAATAGCCGTAGTAGTCCTCCGTGCCCGTGCCGAGGTGCGACGGGAACGACTCGCCGTCGACCCAGATCTTCTCGTCCCCCTCGCCATACCACGTGGCCACGGAGTTGACGAGGGCGAGCGTGTCGCCGACATACACGCCGCGGCCGGCGAGCGTGACGAAGTTCCAATCGCGAACCGGCGGCGATCGCATGCCTGCCTCGTGGTGCCAGGCCGTGTGGAAGTGCATGCTGCGGTCGTCCCACTCCCACGGGCCGGTGACCACGCGGACCGCGGCCTTGACCGGAGTGGTACCGACGTTGAGCAGCGTGAGCCGGGCGGTCTTCGCATACGGCATCACCCACCTGCCCGACAGGGTGCCGTCACGGTCGACCCGCCGATACCAGCTCCGCAGCTCGTTGAGGCCGGCCCCGCTGCCGAAGAAGTCGCCTGCCGGGCACCACACGGTCTCGGTGCCGTCGAAGGCGAGCCTGACGACGAGACAGCGGAGGGCCCGTTCGATCGCGGCGGGATCGCCCGCGTCGAGCCGCATCTCCAGGCCGCGGATCGCGGCCGGACCGGCCGGCAGGTCGAGGCTCCGCGAGTCGCCTGCGGGCACCGTCTCGGCGAGGCTCGACTCGGGGCCCTCGGCCGCGTGCGGCGGGGTGGCGAGCAGGGCGTTGGTCTGCGCGATGAGCGGCCGAGCCGCCTCGATCTGGCGGCGGTCGAGCGACCTCACCGCGGTGCCGGGGGCGTAGGTGCGGTAGTTGATGGGGTAGTACCGCTGCCCCTCCGTCTTCTCCTCCCAGGTCACCTTGCAGTGGCTCGCGTAGGGAATCGGAAGGTAGAGCGTGTTGCCGCCCTTGTCGGGTGCATACCCCGGGTGCGGCTGGGCCAGCGGGGCGTCGATGGCCAGATCGCCGGCAAGGAGGTCGTAGGCGGGAAACTCCAGCGCCGGAGCGTCGGCGTTGTCGAGGTAGATCCGCAGCACGCCCCCCTTCTTGCCCCCGGCGGTGAGCCAGAACCGCACGAGCGCGCCAGGGCCCTCGGCGTCGAGCATCACCCGCTCCTGCCGGCCGTCCCGCTCCTCGGTGCGGATGAACTGCGTGTGATCGTTGTTCGCGAACCAACCCGGCTTGTCCGGCGCCACCTTCGCCCGATCGTGGCTGCTGGCCTGGCGGCAGGAGTACTCCGGCTCCGGCCACCGCGCCGACGCGGCGGGCTCCACCATTTCATGGAGCAGCGACTCGAGCGACACCGGCGGGGCCGCAGCCGCGACGGAGGGCAGAATCGCCGCGATCAGGAGGCATGTCACGGTGGTCACTGCCTGGGCAGCCGTGCTGCCGGCGGGTGGGGATGATCGCATGGCGATGGTGCCTGACGAGGTAGCCTGCGGGGGCCGGAACCGACGCGGTTTTTTTGGCATAGCGGCCGTCTTCGAGATGCGTGCCGGCATCGATCGCTCATACCTCCGGGACGCTCGAACAGATCCGCCCTCCGGTTGTCGCGATCGAGTCGCCGACACCAATGCCGCAGGATCCGCGGAGAGCGGTTGTGGCGTCGCGATGGACCGGAATATCCTGCTCGGGGAGGACATCATGAGCGTATGTGGCAGGCGTGGCGCGGTGTTGATCGTGATGGGCGCGGCGATGGTGGCTGCCATCGCCCGGGCCGACTGGCCGCATTGGCGGGGTGACGGCGGCAATGGCGTGTCGCTCACGGCGATGCCCCCCGTCGCCTTCGGCCCAGACCGCAACCTCCGCTGGAAGGTCGAGATCCCTGGCCGCGGCTCGTCGTCGCCGGTCGTGATGAGAAGCCGGGTCTTCGTGACCACAGCGGTGCCCATCGAGCGCGAGCCGGGGGTGCTCGACTTTCGCCTGCTCTGCTTCGATCGCGAAACCGGCCGTGAGCTGTGGTCGCGATCGTGCGTGAAGGCCATGCCGCACGAGGGCAGCCACGAGACCAACGGTTTCGCCTCGGCCTCCCCCTGCACCGACGGCGAACTTGTTCTGGCGCATTTCGGTTCCCAGGGCCTCCACGGCTTCACCGTGGCCGGCGAGCCACTCTGGAGCCGCGATTTCGGCGACATGACGGTGCGAAACGGCTTCGGGGAGGGTTCCTCGCCCACGCTGGCCGGCGACCTCGTCATCGTGCCCTGGGACCACGAGGGCCCGTCGCGGCTCTTCGCCCTCGACAAGCGGACCGGAAAGACGGTTTGGGAGACGCCCCGCGACGAGCCCACCTGCTGGGCCACGCCGCTGGTCGTGACCGACGCCGGCGGCATCACGCAGCTGGTGATGAACGGCCAGACCGCAGCCCGCGGCTACGACGTCGCCACGGGCCGAGAGCTCTGGCGGTGCGGCGGACAGGCCCAGCGGCCCTGTGCCTCGGCGGTGGCGGCCGATGGCGTGGCGTTCATCGGCAGCGGCTTCCGGGGATCGTTCCTGGGCGCTTTCGACCTACCGGCCGCGGCGACCTCGCCGGCGGGCCGCAGGTCCGCTGGACGAAGGGCCACGACACGCCCGACGTCGCCTCCCCCCTGCTCTCTGGCGACCGGCTCTTCTACTACAAGGAGAAGACCGGTCTGCTGACGTGCGTCGATGCGGCGACGGGCACGCCCCACTACGAGACCGCCCGGGTTCCCGGCGTGGGCCGCACGTATGCGTCGCCGGTGGCCGCCGCCGGACACGTGTATCTGACCGATCGCAGCGGGCGGATCACCGTCATCAAAGACGGCCCCGCGCTGGAGGTCGTCGCCGAGAACGACGTGGGCGAGGGGGTGGACGCCACGCCCGCTCCGGCGGGCGACTCGCTCTTCGTCCGGGGCGAGCGGCACCTGTTCCGGTTCGCCGCCGAGTGACCGGCCCACAGCGGACGGGGTGGGATTTGAACCCACGAGCCGCTTTCGCGACTGCCGGTTTTCAAGACCGGTGCATTCAACCGCTCTGCCACCCGTCCGAGACGGGGCTGCCAGCCTCGCGGGGCCGCCCCGCGGGAAGTCTACACCGCGGCCCGGTGCCGGCGGCCACCGGTCCGGCTCACCGCGGGCTGGTTTCCCCGCCGCGCCGGCCGGCGGCTTTGACTCGATTCGGCTCTTTTTCTAGGCTGCAGGCTTTCCCGTACACCACCAGAGGCTCGCGACACGCATGGGCGGCATCAGCAACCGGATGAAGGAGATCAAGCGGCGACGGCACCGCAAGAAGAAGCTCACGAAGTTCGAGAGCAAACTGAAGAAGGCCACGACGAGCGAGAAGCTGGCCATGGCCGAGAAGCTCCGGAAGATGACCACCGGCTGCGAGGGCCTGATCGCCCGCATGGGCCTCGAAGACCGCAAGCGGTAGGGCGGGCCTGCGGCCCGCATCTCCGGGTTCGCACCCGGGGCGGCGATGGGTCGGCTGGCGACTCACCCCACCTTGGCGAACGTGAACCCGTCCTGAACGAAGTCGATCCGGACGGTGTTCCCCTCGGTGAAGACCCCCGAGAGCAACTCACGCGCCAAGGCGTTCTGCAGTTGCTGCTGGATCACCCGCTTGAGCGGACGGGCCCCGTAGACGGGGTCGTAGCCAAGCCGGGCGATCTCGTCGAGCGCGGCCTCGGTGCACTCGAGCGTGATTCCGGCCTTGGCCGCCTGGCCCACCAGCCGGTTCACCTGGATCTGCACGATCCGGCGGATGTGCTTCTGGTCGAGCGGGTGGAAGATGATGGTCTCGTCGATCCGATTCAAGAACTCGGGAAGGAACCGGGCCGACAGCGCGTCCTTGACGGCATCCCGCATCTCCTGCTCGCTGCCCCCCTCTTTCGTGATCTCCTGGATCACCTGGCTACCGACGTTGCTTGTCATCACCACGATCGTGTTGGTGAAGTCCACCGTATGGCCGAGGCTGTCGGTCAGCCGGCCGTCGTCGAGCACCTGAAGCAGAACGTTGAACACGTCGCGGTGGGCCTTCTCCATCTCGTCCAGCAACACCACGGAATAAGGACGCCGGCGAACGGCCTCCGTGAGCAGCCCGCCCTCCTCGTAGCCGACGTAGCCGGGGGGCGCCCCGATCAGTCGGGCGACGGTGTGCTTCTCCATGAACTCGCTCATGTCGATCCGCACCATCGCGTTCTCGTCGTCGAACAGCACCTCCGCGAGCGCCTTGCAGAGCTCCGTCTTGCCCACGCCCGTGGGCCCGAGAAACAGGAACGAGCCGATCGGCCGGTTCGGATCCTGGAGCCCGGCCCGGCTGCGGCGCACGGCGTCGCTCACCGCCTCGACCGCCTCCTCCTGCCCGACCACCCGCTGGTGGAGCCGCTCCTCCAGCACGAGCAGCTTGGCCCGCTCGCTCTCCACGAGCCTGGTCACGGGGATTCCGGTCCAGGCCGAGACGACTTCCGCGATCTCCTCCGGGCCAACCTCCCGCCGCAGGAGGCGCTTGGTCGACTTCCCGGCCGCCTCGCGGCCCGACTGCTCCACGCCCTCTGTCTCCAGCCGTGAAGCCAGCGCCTTACGCTGCACGTCCAGCTCGTAGAGCCGCTGGTAGAGCGACTCCTCCACCGGCTGGCCGCTCGACTGCCGCTCCTTGATCTGGAGGCCCGCCTGGGCAAACTCGTGCTCGACGCGGTCGAGCTGCTGGCGGAGTTCCTGCACGCTGCCCACGCCGCTCTTCTCGGCCTCC